>JBGTCM010000487.1:0-26171 GCA_041748795.1 Pyrinomonadaceae bacterium | reverse complement strand
GGGTTTCACCATGAAAAATGTACGGTCGAAGTAGTTTTGAGTGAGGACACAGAAATTGGCCGCGAGCTGCGTTCCTATTCACCCGCACTGCCGGGAAAAGTGGCGGCGATAATTGAAGGTAAGTTTCAACCAGCCGCGTTGGCCCAATTGGTCTCTTCACAACTCGACGTGGATCGTATGGATTACCTCTTGCGCGATTCGCTGATGACCGGCGCGAAGTATGGAATCTATGATCTCGAATGGATAATCAATGCTCTCTCGATTGATGAAGAAAACGATCGAATTTATGTAGCTGCGCGCGGGTTGTATGCGGTTGAAGAATACCTCCAGGCCCGCTACTACATGTTTCGCCAGGTCTATTTTCATCGGACGCTTCGTTCGGCGGAAGCGGTGCTGCGCTCGATACTTCGCCGTGCGCTGACCCTGCTCGAGGCGGGCAAGCCTCTGTGGTATGGGCCCGATACAGCATTTGAGAAAGTCTTACGCAGGAAACAGTTAACGATCCATGAGCACCTCGAAGTCGACGATTCCGATGTTCTGTTTCACGTTAAGCAATGGCAGCGATCGGATGACGCAGTACTCGCTGATCTCAGTCGCCGCTTCACCCACCGGCGTCTTTTCAAGGCTATCGATCTCGACATGCCCGTGGATGAGCGTCCGGAATTTCTCGAAGCGGCGCGAGAACGCGTCACGAATGCCGGTTATGATCCTGAGTATTACTTTATTGAGGATCGCGCCAGCGATGTGCCCTATTACAACTATTACACCGCAGCCGGCGCCGAGCCGAAGAGTTTGATTTACGTTGAAGACGGATACGCTCGTCCTGTCATCCGCGAGATTAGTGAAGTGAGTGACGTCGTGCGAGGGCTGCAGCGCGGCTACGAATTGCACCGGGTTTGTTTTCCGGCAGAAGTTAAGGCGGCGGTTTATGAGCTCTATCACGATGTGACTCCGCGGCGACGGAGCGCGGTCGTTGTTAAGTAGGCAGGTTCATCGGGAGACTGGAGTCGATGGCGAGAATACCTGACGTAAACGTCGAACAGGCTGAGCCGTATATCAGGACCGTACTAGATGCTCAGACTAAAGCGTGGGGCGGCCCACTTCTCAATCATTTGATTTACGCCCGACGCCCTTCGATCTTTCGCGGTGCGCGCGCGATGTGGGCCGGAATAGATGCGTCGGGATTGATCGATGCCAGCCTGCGAGCGCTTGTCAATCGACGCGTCGCTTCACTTAACGGTTGTGAGTTTTGACAGGACATCAACGCTGCCGTGAGTAGCCAACTTGGTGTTTCAGATCAGAAGATCGACGCGCTCCCCAACTATGCCAACAGTGAACATTACTCCGAGCGCGAGCGTGTGGCGCTCGAGTTTGCCGACAACATGACAATTACCGGTAGTGAAGTGGACGACGAACTGTTCGCCAGGCTACGCGAGTTTTATGACCATGATGCGCTGGTTGAATTGACCGCCGTTATCGCCTGGGAAAATGCGTCCAGCAAGTTTAATCGGGCGTTGTGCGTGCCTTCGCAAGAGTTGTGGAAGAGAAAGTGAAGTTTCGTCGCTGCTGCAAAAATGTTTTACTAACAGGGTCTCCCGCCAGTTCATCTTAAAGATCATAGACGCAGGAACCGGTGACTTCGCCGTGCTCTCAAGGACACACCTCAGCTTTTTGGTATTGGCTTGTGCGTTAGTTTCTTTTGGATTTGATGTGGAGCCGCGCGCTCAGGCGCCGGAGTCACGCATCAGGTTTGCGGTCCTTGATTTCGGCAAAGGGGGTGTGGGGCGGTTAGCCTCAGCGAGACTCGCCGGAAATTTGAAACTCGAAACCAGCCTGGCACTCGTGGACCAGGACCAGACAAGGGCCGCGGCCAACGGCGTGGCGTACAGCGGATCTTTAAATCTTTCACTTTCTGAAGCTCGTGATCTGGGCGCGGCGCTCGGCAGCGACTTCTTTGTTTTGGGAGATTCGCAGACGCTTCGGCGTTCGCCGTCGAGCGGTCAGCCTTATTTCGAATCCTACGCTTCTGTTTTCGTAGTCAGTGCCCGAACCGGAAAGCTTGTTGGATGGCAGCGCCCGAACTTTCGAGCCGCCACGCCGGACGCTGCCGAGCAATCACTTATTTCGGAACTAACTTCTCCTGAGACGCGTCATAAGATTGGACTGGCAATTCGACGAGCGCATGAGGATGAACGCGGCGAACGGACGCTGGCATCGGATCGCATGATTCCCATCATCGAAGCAGCGCCAGACGATGAAAAGAAAGCTGAAGAGGACGGGCTGCGATTGCCACGACCTTTCCGACGCCTGGTGCCGGTCTACCCCGACACCGCAGCAGAAGCCGAGGCGGAAGCGACCGTCGATGTGCTTGCCGATATTGATGCCAAAGGTGAGGTGATGCGGGTTGAGATTGCACGATGGGCCGGCTTCGGATTGGATGAGTCAACCGTTGATACCGTTAAGCGAATTAACTTTTTTCCGGCGATGCGTAATGGCGTTGCCATACCGCTTCGAGTTTTGCTGCGCTATAACTTCCGCAAACCAGCAAAGTGATTACAGGGCGAGCCCGGTCAACGGTGTCGAGGCAGATATGGAACACTCAGAGCACGATCCACGAAACACACGAACTACACGAATGACATTTAGTGTTGGCTGGTGTGGTTCGCGGATCCCCTGAAAACTCTCAAAGGGGAGAAATTGACGAGTAGAGGAAAAACCAAACCGAACGTTCGCTGGGGTGTGGTCCTTCACTACACCCTGTTTGCTGCGCTCATAGCACAGCTTTTTATTTGGACCACTCCCGCCACTTCCTTAGCATCACGCTCAAAATCCGATGCGCCCGCTGTGTCCACGGCTACTTACGAGGGTCGCATGGCCGTCTTCGATGACGTGTGGACCACCATCAGTGAGCGTTACTACGATCGCAGTTTTACGGGACTGGCCAACGGCCTGACCTGGGACGCTCAAAAATTAACGTTTCGAGCGCTCGCTGCGGAAACTAATTCGGGACCCGAACTATATGCTGTACTGCGGCGGATGATTAGTTCATTGAACGATCCTCACACGCGCGTGTTTTCGCCCTCAGAGAAGTTTGACTGGTGGCGACCCCGGTTTGTGACCATCGGTCTTACCGTTAAAGAAGTAGCCGGACTCCCAACGGTCGTTCAAGTTGAGCGCGGTTCCTCTCCCCAACGCGCCGGCATTGTGCCGGGAGATATTATCGAAGCGGTTAACGATCAACCCGCACTGTCCCTGGTCCGAAAAAAGTTGAGCGACAGAATTGCGGCTAGTCTGCCTGTACGCTCCCGTGCCTTCGCCACGCTCGTCGACGGCCCTCCCGAGAGTCTTGTCGAAATTCGCTGGAAAGGAAGAGACGGAAAGAAGAAGTCGGCCCAGTTCAAGCGCTACTGGCGGCAACGCGAACTGGGTTTGCGAGTCCAACGGAAAAACGATTTCGCCATAATCGAGATGGATGCGTTCACGCGCGAGATTTCTTATAACTTCGTCCACGCGCTCCGCGACAATCTGAAGAACGTTCGCGGCATCGTCCTCGACCTGAGGAGCAATGGCGGGGGCGACGCGGAGGCGATGACCGACGTAGCGTCGGCATTTCTTGGGTCGGGATTCAGCCTGGGCCGATTTATCGATCGCTCTGGAACTTCTTTTGCGATCTTCACGCGCAGGAAGTCGGCGCTGATTCCCGATCGCCTTTCTCAGACAGATCTGCCACTGGTTGTCTTGACCAGCGAACGAACCTCGAGCGCAGCCGAAATCCTGATCGCGGGATTAAGAGCATCCAGACGCGCGACAGTAATAGGGACCGAAACCTGCGGATGCGTTTTGGCTATTCGCACTCGACACGAATTACCCGACGGCGGGTTGCTCGACATCAGCGAAATGGATTTTCAGACTGCTCAAGGTGTGCGTTTGGAGAAGAACGGTATCAAACCGGATGCGACAGTATTGATCGAGCGAAACGATCTCTACTCGCGACGTGACCGCGGGATGGAACTAGCGATCACTAAGTTGAAGAGCCACCCGCAAATTACGCAGATTTCACAGAACTAACTCCAAATAGATAACTGACTCCTCTGCGAACATTACAGAATCTAACCTGTCGCTCAGCAAAATCGGCGTAATCTGCGGATAGTTCTGCATGGTATTATTCCTCGAACGTTAAAAGCCCGCAGGTTCAATAATGCTTTACCTGTCTCAAATGTTGGGTCGCCCCATCCGCGACCTTGAAGGTGAGCGTGTGGCCACCATCAAGGACGTGATTGTGCGTCTTGGGGAGCACGACCATCCGCCGGTTACGGGCGTTGTCGCGCGCTTTGGCCGTCGCGATTTCTTTCTTTCGCGTTGGCGAATCACCGAACTCAACGGACATGGCGTCAGGCTGAATTCAGACAAACTAAATCTGCGACCATTCGTCAGGCGCGAAGGCGAAGTGTTGTTGGCGCGTGACGTACTCGACAAACAGTTGATCGATGTAGACGGCAAACGTGTGGTCCGCGTTAACGATGTACAACTGATTGAAGCTGCAGGCGAATGGCGTGTGACCGGCGCAGACGTCAGCCTGCAAGGGCTTTGGAGAAGACTCGCGCCGTCAGGTTTTGTGGGCACAGGCAAGCCGGTTGAAGTGCTCGATTGGGCCGACGTTGGTTATCTCGCGACAGACGCGGCCACTGTTCAGCTCAAATCGTCAAGCGACAAGCTCGCGCGACTTCACCCGGTCGAGATTGCCCGCCTCGCGGAGGCGCTCTCGTATCACCACGGCTCTGAAGTAGTCGAATCGCTCGACGACGAAACCGCAGCGGAAACGCTCGAAGAAATGCCCTCGGAGCGGCAGGCGCGCATCATCGGAGATATGGACGAAGAGCGCGCGGCTGACATCCTCGAATGGATGTCACCCGATGAAGCTGCCGACGTGCTCGGTGATTTGCCGGAGGAAAAAGCCGAAGAATTGCTCGGGTTGATGGACGACGAGGAACAGGCCGACGTCGCGGAGTTGCTGCCTTACGAAGATGACACCGCGGGCGGTTTGATGACGACGGAGTTTGTCACGCTTCCGAGAGAATTAACCGTAGGCGAAGCGCTCGCGCGTTTGCGGGAGATGGCCGAGACACCAAATATGATCTACTACCTCTACGTGGTGGAGTGTGAGGGTTCATGGAAGATGGTTGGTGTTATCGCTCTGCGTAGTTTAATTCTCGCGGATCCATCTGTGCCACTTGATGAAGTCATGCGCACAGAGCTGCAAACTGCTACTCCGCACGAACCTGCAAAGGAAGTGGCGCAAAGGATTGCCGAATACAACCTGCTTGCCTTGCCAGTGATGGATGAAGCGGGCGATATTCTCGGTATCATCACAGTAGACGATGCCATGGAAATCCTGTTGCCGAAGGACTGGCGGCAGCGGTTGCCGAAATTTATCGGCTGAGGCGGTCCCCGGTGTTGTGAGGTCAGTACCACCTCGCGGTAGCGGGTGGGTGGCCGCTCGCAGCGAGATTGCGCGAGGATCGATTCTAGCTTCTGAATTAAGAACCCACCCGCTACCGCGAGGTGGTACTGACCTCATGACACAGGAGTGGCAGTAGCCCGACCGTAAGGGAGGGCGTTTCTTAAGCGGGAATCCGACGCCCTCCCTAACGGTCGGGCTACTGCCCTAAACGGAAGAGATTTATGACCGACGGAGAACCTCCAAGTGGAGTCATCACGAGAAGCGGTACGACTTCGCGGACGACGCTTGTTGCGGCGCGGCGGTCGACGTGTGCGCGACACGCTGACGCGACGCCGCAGGATTCTCGGTTACCTTGCCATTCTCGGCCCCGGCATGATCGCCGCGAGTGCCGGCAATGATGCGGGTGGAATCGCAACCTTCGCTTCAGTTGGAGCAGAACACGGGTATCGCCTTCTCTGGATCCTGATCCCAATAACAATCAGTCTTGGTTTGGTGCAGGAGATGTGCGCGCGTATGGGCGCCGTAACCGGCAAGGGTCTCGCCGATCTCATACGTGAACGCTTCGGCGTGCGTTGGACCGCAGTGGTGATGCTGGCGCTCTTGATTGCCAACGGTGGTGTTACGGTTTCTGAATTCGTCGGCATTGCCGCAGCTACGGAACTCTTCGGCGTGTCGCGTTTTGTTTCTGTTCCGTTAGCCGCGATTGCCATTTGGTGGCTGGTGGTCAAAAGTTCGTACCAAAGGGTCGAGCGAGTATTCCTGCTGATGTCGTTAGTTTTCCTGGGCTACATAGTTTCGGCTTTCCTCGCGCAACCCGATTGGAAAGCTGTGGGCAGCGGCCTCTTAATGCCGAGTTTCAGCCTGGACTACCTGTACCTGTTTACCCTCGTCGCAGTTGTGGGAACAACGATTTCGCCATACATGCAGGTTTATGTGCAGTCGTCTGTGGTGGAAAAAGGTGTAACGCCGGAAGACTACCGCAAAACGAAGATGGACGTTTGGGTCGGCACGATGCTGGCAATGTTGGTTGTCTTCTTCATTGTCGTGTCAACGGCCGCCACGCTCCATAAGCACGGGCTGCATATCGAGAGTGCTGCGGATGCTGCGCGGGCCTTGCGGCCACTAGCTGGTCCATATGCCGAAACGCTGTTTGCAGTCGGGTTGTTCGGAGCTTCGATGCTGGCCGCCGGAGTCTTGCCTCTGGCAACTGCCTACTCGATCAGCGAAGCACTTGGTTTTGAGAAGGGCGTATCCAGAAGTTTTCGCGAAGCCCCGATCTTTATCGGCATCTTCACGTTTCTCGTGGCTACCGGCGCCGCCATCGCCGTCGTTCCCAACCTGCCGCTGATCAAAGTGCTTCTGGTGACGCAGGTAATCAATGGCGTGCTTTTGCCCGTCATCCTCTTCGCGGTTCTTCGTCTGGTCAACGATCGAGACTTGATGGGCTCACACGTGAATGGGCCGCTCTACAATATCGCTGCATGGACCACAGTAATTATTGTGACGTTGCTCTCATTGCTGCTGATGTTCGTAACCCTGTTCCCGAACCTTTTGCCTACGTTGTAGGGGCGGCACTCCGTGGCCGTCCCCCTGTGTGGTCACAAGCCCATCAAGCTCACACGAGCTTCGGGTAACAGACGGGCGGCCACGGAATGCCGCCCTTACAACGTCGACCAAGGTTTATCAATTCCTTCTCGCCAAGCATTGTAATCAGTGATAAAAGATAGGGCCGTTCCAGCTGCTTAATTTTGCGCTAACCAGGCGTTCAGCCCACAACGTGAAGAGCACCTACACCAAACAAAAGTTTGCTTTCTTCTTTATCGCTACCGCTTTGGTGGTGCTGGCTCTATATCTGACCGTCCATTTCAATGACCCCCTGCGTGACTGGCTGCGGACGCAGGCAGCTTTTCTTCCTTCCCAGGACAACGTCAGTCAACCCGACAAAGCAGCAGAAGCGATCGTCAAGACTTTGCAGCTGTTTCTGTGGGCGCTGCTGGCTTACCTTTTCGTACGCGCGCTCGCCTCGCTGATTTTCCGCCTGGGGTTTCGATGGCGTCGCGGCATTGAAGCGCCGACGCTGATCCGGAATATCTTTTCCATAATCGCCTTTACGGCGCTGTTCTTCCTCATATTTACGCTAATTTTTCCGGGCATTAATCTCGGCGCATTATTCACCACATCAGCAATCTTCGGTGTGATCCTTGGCCTCGCGCTTCAGGACACGCTGGGAAATTTTTTCGCCGGTATTTCGCTTCAGGCTGATCGGCCTTTTCAGGTGGGCGACGTAATCACGGTTGGAGCTCAAAGGCATACGGGCGTGGTTGAGGAAATCAGTTGGCGCGCCGTCAAGATTAGAACTTTCGCGAATCACGTGGTGCTGGTAAGCAACAGCTCGGCTGCCAGGGAAGAGCTCGAGGTTTGCCCGCGCGATAACCTGAATGCGCGTTTGGTGTTTTTCAACACGCTCTATACCGACTCGCCGGTGAAGACGATTCACGTGGTTCGCGAAGCGGTTCGTGAAGCGGAGAACGTCTCCCAAAAGATCACGCCTATAGTTCGCATAAGAAATCTCGGCGACAACGGCCCTGACTATGAAGTGAAATACTGGCTCGACGACTATGCAAAATATAACGACACTGACGCGCTGGTCCGTGAACGTATCTGGTATGCGTTCCGGCGGGCCGGACTCAACTTCGCCTATCCGACACGGACGCTCTTCGTAGACCGCCCGTTAAAGACCGGCGTAAGGGAAGGCAAAGAAGGCGCTATCATAGAGCGCCTCTCGGCTGTCGATATCTTTTCGCCGCTTTCACTGGAAGAGACGACGATGTTGGCTCAGGCATCGAGCAGCCACATTTTCATGCCTGACGAAATTGTTATTCGCGCGGGCGAGCCTGGCTCGTCGATGTTTGTCGTCCACAACGGACGAGTAAGCGTTCAGATTACCGAGAACGGCCGGCCTTTCACGGTCGCAACCCTTAATGAGGGAGCGTTCTTCGGCGAGATGGCGCTCTTCACCGGCGAGCCCCGAACCGCGAGCGTGGTTGCCGTTGAGGAAACTGAGGTCCTGGAAATTGGGCATGACGCAATGAAACGTGTCTTTGACGCCAACCCGGATCTTGTCGAATCGCTCAGCCATATCATCGCCGAACGACGTCAGGGCCTTGCCGCCAGCCATGCGGATTCAGGCGCTGTCGAAGACGGGAGTGCCGGCCTGCTTTCGTCGATCAAGCGCTTCTTTGGCCTGAAATAGCCCTGCGCCGAGCCCCAGCTAAACGCCCCCAAACCTTGAAAACGTTAATGATTGCGCCACGGTTTTCCACTTGTCTGGAAACTTGACAGGGTGGGACTCAAGTATTATTATTCCGCCATGCTCATGGGCGGGACGGGAACATCACTGAGAGCCGAAGGGCTCCCTGAGGATTGTGCCCACTGCCTGTTAAGGAAATAAGGAGGAAAGACAAATGAGTATTGTTCGCTATGACCCGTTTCGTGATTTGCGCACTCTGCAGGAAGAAGTGAACCGGCTCTTTTCCACCAATCTTACTCGAGGCTTTGGAGAAGAAGGCATCGGAAGAGGCGCCTGGAATCCCAGTGTGGATATCTACGAGAACAAGGACCAGATCGTTCTGGAAGCTGAGCTTCCAGGTATGAACCGCGAGGACTTTGACCTAACTGTCGAGAACAATGTGATCACCCTGCGCGGTGAACGGCAGTTTGAAAAGAAGGATGATTCCGATAATTACCATCGGGTCGAACGCTCCTACGGTTCGTTTACGCGCTCCTTTACGCTGCCGCAAACTGTTTCGGCAGAAGGCGCGACAGCCGAATATCGGAATGGTGTGTTGCGTGTAACGTTGCCGAAGCGCGAAGAAACGAAAGCCCGGCGCATCCAGGTGAGTGGCGAGTCAGGAACTGCTTCCGGGAAGACGATAGAGGCCAAGGCCGAAAGCAACGAAAAGACCGAAAGGGCCGCAGCCGCGCGCTAGACAAGCCTGGGCGCCGGTAAAAACGAGCGGGGATCGGTAAACCCGGGCCAGTCGGCCGGGACTACCGATACCCCGCTTAAACATCTAGAACGATAAGAAAGATATGCGCTTAGACAAATTTACTCTGCGGGGACAGGAAGCGATACAGGCAGCTATTGAGCTGGCGGAGCGCAACCACAATCAACAGGTTGAGCCAGAGCATCTGCTGGCAGCAATGCTCGAACAAGCGGAAGGTATTGTGCGTCCGGTACTCGGTAAGCTGGCGGTCAACATCCCAGTCCTAATCGACGATGTTCAGGCTGCTATCAGACGCTTTCCACGGGTCGAGGGCGGCCAACAATATTTCAGTACGCGCCTGAGTCAGGTTTTCACAGCGACCCAGAAGCAAGCTGACAAAATGGGAGATGAGTTCAACTCGACTGAGCATCTGCTGCTGGCGATTGTTGATGAGAAAGATGGAGAAGCGGGAAAAATCCTGAGACAGCACGGCGTGAAGCGCGATGATCTTATGAAGGTCATCGAGCAGATGCGTGGCGGCGCAAAAATAACCGATCAGAATGCCGAGCAAAACTATCAGGCACTGTCAAAGTATGCGCGGGACCTGACTGAGTTGGCCCGTAAAGGAAAGCTGGATCCGGTAATCGGCCGCGACGATGAAATCCGCCGGACGATTCAGGTGCTTTCGCGACGGACCAAGAATAATCCCGTCCTAATCGGAGAACCCGGAGTTGGTAAGACGGCGATCGTCGAAGGTCTGGCCCAGAGAATCGTTTCCGGTGACGTGCCCGAAACACTTCGAAACAAACGGCTCGTGGGCCTCGACCTGGGGTCTATGCTGGCGGGAGCGAAATACAGAGGTGAGTTTGAAGACCGTCTTAAGGCGGTCTTGAAAGAAATTGAGAACGCGCAGGGGCAGATCATTCTTTTCATCGACGAACTTCACACCCTTGTCGGTGCCGGAGCGGCTGAAGGAGCGATAGATGCCTCCAATATGTTGAAGCCCGCACTGGCGCGTGGCGAACTGCGTTGCGTCGGCGCCACCACTCTCAACGAATACAAAAAATACATCGAGAAAGATGCGGCCCTTGAACGGCGTTTCCAGCAGATCTATGTTGGTGAGCCGACCGTCGAAGACACGATTGCGATTCTGCGTGGGCTGAAGGAACGCTACGAAGTCCATCACGGCGTTCGTATCAAAGATTCGGCTATTGTCGCGGCAGCTACGCTTTCAAACCGGTACATCACGGACCGGTTTCTCCCGGACAAAGCCATCGACTTAATAGACGAAGGGGCATCTCGTCTACGGATCGAGATCGATTCGCTACCGCAGGAGATTGATCAACTCGAACGCGAGATCCTTCAACTGGAGATCGAAAAGCAGGCTTTGCAGCGTGAAGAAGACGCGAAATCTAAAGCACGTTTGCACGAGATCGAACAACGGATTGCCGACTTAAGAGAAAAATCTTCAGGCATGAAGGCGAAATGGCGGTCAGAAAAAGAAGCAATTGAGCGAATGCGTACGGTCAAGGCGGAGTTGGAGCAGCTGAGGCTTCAGCTCGATCAGGCGCGCAACGCCGGCGATCTGGGACGGGCCTCGGAAATCCAATATGGCCAGATTCCGGAACTTGAAAGAAAACTGGCAGAGGAACAGGAGAAGCTTGCCAACTTCCAAAAAGACGGAGTGACGCTCAAAGAAGAGGTTGACGAAGAGGACGTTGCCCAAGTCGTCGCGAAGTGGACTGGCATTCCGGTTTCTAAAATGCTCGAAGGCGAGATGCAGAAACTCGTCACCATGGAAGGCCGGCTCAGCAGACGTGTAATCGGGCAGGAAGAAGCACTGACGGCGGTTGCTGACGCGGTAAGACGGGCGCGTGCAGGTTTGCACGATCCGAACCGGCCGGTAGGGTCGTTCATATTTCTTGGCCCAACCGGAGTAGGTAAAACTGAAACAGCGAGGGCGCTGGCGGAATTTCTTTTCGACGATGAGCGAGCGATGATTCGTTTGGACATGTCGGAGTACATGGAGAAGCATGCGGTGGCCCGCATGATTGGAGCTCCGCCGGGTTATGTAGGTTATGAAGAGGGTGGACAGTTAACTGAAGCGGTTCGTCGACGGCCGTATGCCGTAGTTTTGTTTGACGAAATCGAGAAAGCCCATCCGGACGTTTTCAACGTATTGTTGCAGATTCTCGACGATGGTCGTTTGACCGATGCGAAAGGGCGGACGGTCGATTTCAAAAATACTGTCTTGATTATGACGTCGAATCTGGGCTCACGTGAGATTCAGGAAGCGGAAGGCGACGAAGAGCAGGTTCGCGAAGCGGTGTTTCAGGAATTGCGGGCGAGTTTCAAACCGGAGTTTTTGAACCGCATCGACGACATCGTAATTTTCCACCAGCTTTCACGCGAGCAGATCAGCAAGATTATCGACGTGCAACTAGAGAGGCTGCGGCAGATGTTGGCCGAAAGAAGTATTCAACTGGTGTTGGATGATTCGGCGAGAGGGCTGCTGGCGCGCGAAGGATACGATCCGAATTATGGCGCCCGCCCGTTGAAGCGGGCGATTCAGACACTGATTCAAAATCCGCTGGCGGTGAAGCTCTTGAGCGGTGAAGTTGTACCGGGACAGGTGGTGAAGGCTACCGCGATGGGCGACAAGATTGACCTGAAGGTTGAGGCCGCCGCGGCCGCAGCGTAAGTAGGACAGACGTTCCTGTCTGTCGGTGGTGGACTGGATGCGCGACTTCGTCCAAAACAGCTTGGTAATGAAACTCAGACAGACAGGAATGTCTGTCCTACATGGGAAACAACGATGGCACACTGGAATCCTTTACATGACCTGGTTTCGTTGCAGGATCAAATGAACCGGCTCTTCGAAGACGCAACCCAGCGAAGATCGAGCGAAGATCCGCGCGATGAGATTGAGCGGGCCGACTGGTGTCCCGCAGCCGACGTTTACGAAGCAAACGAGGAATATGTTATCGCCGTGGACTTGCCCGGCATTGATCGCGCAACGCTTGATGTAAGCGTAGACGAAAACCGTCTAACAATTCGAGGGGCACGTCCGGACGCAGGCACGACACAACATAGGGGAGAATGTCCCAGGGGCAATTTCCTCAGAACTTTTAGTGTGCCTGGTTTGGTAGATCAGAAGTCCATTAAGGCCGACTACAAAGACGGAGTCCTTGAAGTTCATCTTCCCAAGCAGTCGGAGCGCACAGCGCAGCGGGTCGAGATCAAGGTATCTTAGTTGGACAGACATTCAGAGTAGGACAGACATTCCTGTCTGTCACACGTTGCAGCCGAGACGGGAACGAACTAAAAGGGTGAGACTGGACAGACAGGAATGTCTGACCTACTGGGGGCGTAAAAATGGCTAGAGATATTTTCGGCAGGAATCAAAGAAGCGAACGCGACGACGACGATCAAATCCGGGTTACCGATCGCCGCCGGATCCAGGTGGATGACAATGAAGATCCGAATGTGACGGTCGAGCCGCCGAGTCTGAAGCCGAAGTACGTGGAGGAACTCGAAGCGCGTACCAAAGCAGCCGAGCAAAAAGTTCAGGAGGTGAACGCGCGTTTCGAACAGTTGCGAAGGCAATTGCAGAAAGAAACTGACGAGACCCGCCATCGCTTGAACAAGGCCGCTGACGAACGAGCGCATCGCGCGAAAGCAGATTTCATCGCGGCCTTGCTTCCGGTGCTGGACAATCTGAACCGGGCGAATGAAGCCGCGGCCTCCGGAGCTTCCACCGGGGACATGGCGGAAGGCGTACGACAAACCGCAAGCAGTTTTGAAAACGCGCTGACCGCGGCTGGTGTTGAGCCGATCGAGTCGGTGGGCCACCCATTCGACCCGGAGTTGCACGAGGCGGTTGAAACAGCACCAGTGGAACCGGAAGATGAAGGTAAAGTTATGGCGGAGCATTCGCGTGGGTACAAGATCGGTGACCGGTTGTTGCGGCCGGCGCGAGTGAAGGTGGGCCGCAATTCGGAGAAGGCAAATCGGGCGGTTGAGTAAATCTATCAAAGCTGAGATCTGAAATTTGATCTCATAAGAATCTGGGAAATGCAGGGTCAGGCATTCTGCTTGTCCTGAATCAGAACCGGAAGCGATAGCGACCGGGTCTGCTGAAGTTAGATGGTGGTTGAATTTCAACGACACCCGGTCGCTACGCTTCCGGTTCTGATACGGTCAAAGGAGAAACTAAGTGGCTGCTAAAGAGATCAAGTTTCATGAAGAGGCGCGCGGCGCGATGTTGCGGGGTGTCAATACGCTCGCGAATGCTGTGCGGGTGACGCTGGGTCCGAAGGGTCGCAACGTCGTATTGGGCAAGAAATTCGGTTCCCCGGTAATCACAAAGGATGGCGTGACGGTCGCCAAAGAAATTGAGCTTAAGGACAAGTACGAAAACATGGGTGCGCAGATGGTGCGCGAGGTGGCAGTAAAGACCAACGACACCGCCGGCGACGGAACCACTACCGCGACGGTCTTGGCCCAGGCAATTTTTCGTGAGGGCGTTAAGAATGTGACGGCTGGCGCTAATCCGATGTCATTGCAGCGCGGAATCCAAATAGCGACCGACAAGGTAGTGGCCGAGCTTCAACGCGTTTCCAAGAAAGTTAAAAGCAAAGAAGATTTGATGAACGTGGCCAGCGTGTCAGCCAACAACGATCGTGAAATTGGCGGATTGATTTCTGAAGCCATGGAGCGGGTCGGCAATGACGGAGTAGTCACTGTCGAAGAATCGAAGACGCTGCAAACTGAACTCGAAATAGTGGAAGGCATGCAGTTTGATCGTGGGTATCTATCTCCCTACTTTGTCACTAACGCCGACCGGATGGAATGTGTGCTTGAGGATGCTGTAATCCTCCTGCACGAGAAGAAAATTTCGGCGATGCGCGAGCTGTTGCCCATTCTTGAACAGACAGCGGGTAGAGGCCGGCCACTCCTGATTGTTGCGGAAGACATCGAAGGTGACGCACTAGCCACGCTCGTGGTTAACAAACTGCGCGGCACAATTAAGGTGTGTGCAGTGAAAGCACCGGCGTTTGGCGACCGGAGGAAGGCGGTTCTCGAAGACCTGGCGATCCTTACCGGCGCGAAAGTAATCACCGAAGAATTGGGAATCAAACTCGAGAATGTAGAGGTAACAGATCTTGGCAAAGCAAAGCGCGTGATCGTCGATAAAGACACTACAACCGTCGTCGAGGGAGGTGGCGATCAGAAAGCGATTCAGGGTCGAGTGGCAATGATCCGCAAGCAGATCCAGGAAACAACCTCCGATTACGACCGTGAGAAATTGCAAGAGCGTTTGGCCAAACTGGCAGGCGGCGTTGCCGTGGTGAAGGTTGGCGCGCCAACCGAAATTGCAATGAAGGAAATTAAGATGCGCGTGGAGGACGCTCTCAATGCGACGAAAGCTGCTGCTCAGGAGGGCATCGTAATCGGTGGCGGCGTTGCTCTATTACGCGCGGCGAAAGTCCTGGATGGAATAACCGATCAGGATGAAGACGTTACCACGGGTATTCGGATCGTGAGGCGCGCTCTGGAAGAACCGGTGCGGCGCATTGCTGAAAACGCCGGACTCGACGGCGCCGTCGTTGCCGGCCGGCGGGAAGAGTTGAAAGGGAACAAAGGATTCAACGCGGCAACGGGTGCGTATGAAGATCTGGCCGCAGCCGGCATTATCGACCCAACCAAGGTCGTGCGAACTGCCTTGCAAAATGCTGCGTCGATAGCAGGGCTAATGCTGACAACTGATGCGGCCGTAACGGATGCTCCTGAAAAGAAGGCAGCTGCGCCGATGCCCGGTGGCGATGACTACGATTACTAGACTGCGGCGACGCGCCCGCGGTCGCAGTTAAATGTTTGCGTTAATGGTGCGTTGGCCGCGAAATTGCTAGGAGAGGGCCCGGAAGAATACTTATTGCATTGAAACGCAACGGCGAATATGCTCGGCACATCTAACCCTTTGGAATAGGGTTAGATTTTTCAATCGGCCCTTTGAAAATATGAAGTTTTGTCGTCGTGAAACGATGCACGACGCTTTCATTGGGAGTCACTAGGTTTTACAAATGGTTGATTTAGGGTCCTACAAAGACAAGTTTGGAGAAAGTGGCCAGCGGATACTCGAGCACGCGTTGAGCGAGTCGCGCCAGCGCGACCAGAATTTCGTCGCAGTCGAGCACGTCCTTCAGGCCCTCATACACGAAGAGCCGGATATGTTTAATTCGGCGATGCGTGACCTTTCTCTGGATCCAATTGTCGTCAAAATTGCAATCGATAACCGGCTGGACACAACCCGGCAGCAACATGTCGGGAAAGGTTTTAGGATTTCTCCCGATACTACCGATCTTTTTAAGCGGGCGATGGAACGCGCGCGCGCTCAGGGCCGCAAGACAATCGAGGCCACTGATATTTTTTCCGCGCTGACAAATCAGGACGGTCTCTTCCTGGAGGTGTTAAGAACCATGGGAGCTAACCCCGATCAGGTCGCAGACAACGTTCAAGCACAGGTTTCGAAACGGGAGCGCGAGGAAGAACAGTATCGCAAGAAGTTCGAGCTGCCGCCGTACCTGAAACATTTTGGTGTGTCTCTAAATCGTCTTGCGCGGGCCGACAAGATCGCGCCCACCATCGGCCGCGAAAAAGAGATACAGCAGATGGTGGAAATACTCTGCCATCGCGAGCGCGCAAATTCTCCAATGCTTGTGGGAGAGCCGGGCGTTGGTAAGACGGCCGTGGTTGAAGGACTGGCCCGCTTGATCGAGTTGGAGCCAGACAAGGTTCCGGCGCGCTTACGCGGTTCGCACGTGGTCCAACTACAAATGGGCGGTCTCGTAGCGGGTACGATGTTGCGCGGAATGTTTGAGGAAAGAATCAAAGGCATCATCGACGAAGTTAAGGAACGCGATAACCTGATTCTGTTTATCGACGAGGCGCACACGATCATGGGCGCCGGCGCAGCGCTGGGCACTTCTTCCGATGCCGCCAACATGTTTAAGTCGGCCCTGGCCCGTGGCGATATGCGAATCATTGGCGCCACGACACTTTCCGAATACAAAGAATACATCGGTGAAGACGAAGCCCTGGCGCGCCGGTTCCGCCTGGTGAAAGTGGTCGAGCCAACGATCAGCGAGACCCGGGAAATTCTTCTGGGCCTGCGCCCTCGCCTCGAGAAAAACTATTCGGTAAAGATTTCCGACGACGCTATCAACACGGCACTGGAGATGGCTCCGAAATATATTCGGAACCTTCACCTGCCGGATAAAGCGATCGGCTGGCTGGACACAGCTGCGGTCAAGGTAGAGATCAACGAACCGAATACGATGGTGGTGAAACCGGAACACGTGATTGAGGTGATATCGCAGGAATCACGGATTCCGCGCGACATGATTTTCCGCGACACCAGTGAGCGGTTTTCGATGACGGAAGCCATGCTGGCGCAGCGCGTAATTGGACAAAAGGCTGCAATCAAATCAGTAGCGCAACGTCTACGGCTTAACAAAGGACCCCTGAAAGATTCGCATTACAAACCAGATGGCGTCTTGCTGTTCCTTGGTCCAACGGGCGTAGGTAAGACCGAATTGGCGAAGGCCGTTGCCGAGTTTATGTTTGGCGACGAAGAGAAGATGGTCCGCATCGATATGTCGGAGTACAGCGACGGGACCATCAGCATTGAAAAACTGATTGGTATGCCGCGAGGCATCGTCGGGTCTGAGCGCGGTGGGATTCTGACCGAGCAGTTGCGGGAAAATCCGTACACGGTTTTGTTGCTCGATGAAGTTGAAAAGGCGTCGCCGTATTTGATGAATTTGTTTCTGCAGGCTTTCGACGAAGGATGGTTGACGGATGGACGAGGCAAGAAGGTTTATCTATCCGACGCAATCGTTATCATGACTTCCAATCTTGGTTCCGACAGCTTTAAGAAATTTGAGAAGCCCCTGGGATTCGGGACGAAGACTCCGGGCGACTTCCGGGTCGTGAACAAAGAAGTGATGAAAGCGGCGGAAACGCGTTTCTCGCCGGAGTTTCGTAACCGCATCGATGAGATTATTGTGTTTGCGCCCCTGACGATGGATGAAGTGCGCAGCATTGCCGAGCTTTACCTGAACAAGCTGCAGCGACAAATGCAACGCCAGGGCAAAGACGTGACCTTCACCGATGCGGCGTTGAATCTATTGACCGAGAAGGGATACAACACTCAGTATGGCGCGCGCTTCCTGAAGCGGCACATCGATGAGAAAGTGAAGTTGCCGCTGACAGCGATGTGGAAGATGGCCACGAATTTTGTGGTTGATGTAGAAGAGGGCGAAACGGTTGTAAAACCCGTGGCCGGGACCAACGCAAAACTGAATTGAAGTGGCAACGGTAAACGCAAGTGGTTCAAGCTTGCATCCAATAGGCAGGAAGGGCTTCAAGGCTATTGATTGAAGCCCTTTTTGTTTACTATTTGGACTGCGACGGCTGGACGCCGCTTTTGGTTGTTTTCAGAGGCGTTGGGAGTCCAAAAAGCGGGGTCAAGCCGCCGCACTCCAAATGTCTCTTTGTGGTATCGTTCTCCAATGAAGATGATGGTAAACCTGCAAAGATTTTTAGTTGGTTTATTACTTGCCGTTGCTGTACCGGCAGCTCTGGTAGCTCAAACTATCGAGACGCCGAAACAACCGGCGCCTCCGGACCCCAAGGCCGAGGTGATTCTCGCGCGCGCTATTGAAGTCCTGGGCGGCAGCAACTATTTGAATGTCAAGACCGTCGTTGGTAGAGGCTTTTACACAGCCTTTCAACAAGGCATGTCGCAGCTACCGGCGCGATTTCTCGATTACATCGTTTATCCGGATCGCGAACGAACCGAGTTTATGACCGGTGGCATCAAGACCATTCAAACGAATGATCGTGAAACGGGTTGGTATTACGACGGCGGTCCGAAGGCTTTGAGTGATATGAAAGCCTCGCAGATCGAGTCGTTCAAGCGTTCAATGCGGACCAGTGTCGAAAACGTCTTGCGCGGTTGGTGGAAAAAAGAGGGCGCCACTCTGACTTATCTTGGTCGACGTGAGGCCGGGCTTGCGCGTCGTAACGAGACTGTTCGTCTTACTTATCCTGATGGTTTCTGGATCGAATATGAGTTTGCCGCTAAAGAGGGATTGCCTGCGAAAGTGATTTACAAACGGACGCGTACCAAGCCCGACACTGAGGAAACAGAAGAGATTACCGAAGAGGATCGTTTGGCTAAGCCGGTTACGGTTGCCGGTGTGACGTCGCCCTTTGTAATCGACCACTTCATAAACGGCGCCCAAACCAGCCGCATTAACTACGAGTCAATTGAATACAATCAGCCACTCCCCGACTCACTTTTCATAAAGCCGGCCACCATCAAGGGCCTGAAATAGCCGCAACATAGTAGTCGTAACGCAAACTGTTAGTTTGCGGACGTTGCCATAGGGCGACTAGAGAAATACTGGGAGTAGCCCGACCGTCACGAGCGAAAATGCGTTTAAAGCTCACATCATCCCTTTTAATCATCCTTAGTTTTGTGTTGGTTCAGGTCTCCTTTGCCCAGACGCCTTCCCAACCAGACGACGAAGTGATTCGCGTCGATACTGATCTGATTAGTCTGTTATTCACTGCCACCGACAAAAAGAATCGATTCCTTACGACGTTACAGGAGACCGACCTGCGGCTGACTGAGGATAGTGCGGCGCAACAAATAATTACTTTTCAGCGCGAGACAGATCGCCCTCTGTCAATTGCCTTCCTCATTGACGTCAGTGCTTCTGAAGAACGCACGCTGCCACAGGAAAAGGCAGCTGCGCGCACTTTCATCGACACAGTGATCAAGTCCAGCAAAGACCAGGCTGCGATAATAGCTTTCACAGGCGCCACGTTTCTCGAGCAGGACCTGACTCGTGATGTGCTCAGCCTCCACAAAGCGCTTGAGCGTGTAGAGGTGGCAATGCCCACGTACCTGGGAGCAGGTCGCCCAATCAGCGGTATTGCCTCAAAGCCCGGTCTGCGGCGGCCACCGCCTGACGGCACCACGGCGATTTGGGAAGCGATATTTTTGACGGTAAGCGAGGTGCTTGCCCGCGATACAGGAAAGCTTGGGCTAAATCAAAAGCGCAGGGCGGTAATTTTGTTGACCGACGGATGGGACACGAGCAGCCGGCTGAATATGCAGGAAGCAATAAGGAGCGCGCTCGAGGGCGAAACCATTATCTATGCGATCGGCATCGGCGACAGTAAACGCGAAGGCGTCGACAAAAGTGCTCTCGAGACGTTGTCAGAATCGACTGGCGGCCGGGCATTCTTTCCCAAGAAAGATTCGGACCTGAAAACTGCGTTTTCGGAAATCGAGCTGGAACTTCGTTCGCAATACCTGATCACTTACTCTTCCTCCAACAAACGCCGCGATGGTTCTTATCGCCAGATGCAGCTCTGGCTCACCAATCCCCAGTTACAAAAAGAAAAAGTGCAGCTCCGCTACCGGCCCGGGTATTTTGCGAAACCGCTTAAGTAAGCACAACAATCCACAAGACCATCCACGAAACCAGCCCTCTCCGTTTAGACAGGGCACTTGTGCCCGCCGCAGCGGACAAGTCCGCATTCTAAACGAAGGAAATTAATTTCGTGGACCGCGTTTAGTTCCCACAGGAAACAAAAGGGCGTGATTAGTTCGTGATGACACGATTGCGTGTTCTGGTGGAACGAGCTGCTTCCGCAGGTTGTGGCTTCTTCTCTTGCGAGCGATCACTCAATAGCGGTAACGGATTCACAGCGCCACGCGGTGTGTAAACGCCGAAATGAAGATGAGGTGGCGTGCCCGCTGCATTGCCGGTTGTGCCGACAGATCCCAGGACTGACTTAGTGGTCACGTAGTCGCCTTCTTCTATGTGCGGTGCGTAGGAATCAAGATGTGCGTAGTAGTAAACCCTGCCACCTGCGCCGAGCACTGACACAGTTTGTCCACCTAAAGTGTTTTCGCCAATCTTTAAAATATAGCCTTCCGTGGCGGAAAGAACCGCAGTTCCGCGCGGGGCAAAAATGTCCTGGCCTTCATGAAGCCGATCAGTTCCGCGCGGCGCATGCCAGGTGTTGGCGACCTGATCTTTTGAGACGTCCTTCACGGGCATTGCCAGTTTTTGATCAGGGTCTTTCGTATAGAGCTGGGCCATGTGGGCATAAAGGACAAGACGGTCCGCGATCTTCTCCGCTACGCCTGTGACACTACCGAGAATGAGGATTGGAATAAGCAGTAAACCTGCGAGAGATAATCTTTTCACAACACCTTTTAGACGCGAGATATTTACCGGTCGTTGCGTGGTCGTAGTCAAAGGCTGAAAAGAATGTCCCATGCAACATGGAAAACGAGGTTGAGCGATGGAGGGTTCCGAATTTCGTACCTGACTTTGGGGGTTGGCAGCGGGTCATTTTGAAGGTTTTCCTCTTTCGAACGGTTAGTGGACGATCCACGAACCACACTAAACTTCACGAAAACACAGCCCGTTCGTGGTAATTCGTGCGACTTCGTGGATCGTCCGTTCTTACTAAATGCAGAGATCGCGCCGTCTAATCCATCACCCAGCCAACCTTAACAATATTGCCTTCCTGCGACCTTCGCCCGTACAATTTTCTCAACCTTGTCCGCTCCTAACCCACTCAGGAGGCCAACATGAGCCAGGAAGCCGACTACCTCGATTTTGAAATCACTGTGCGAAAGTCCGGGGACGATTACCTCCTCCGCGCCGAGTCTGGCGGCGGACAGGCTGAAGTAACCTTCACCAGTCCCTTTAACGCCGACAAGAAAGCCCTCATCGGCGCCACGCTGACGAAGGTCGCTTTGCGTTCATCTGCGAAGGTGCGCAGCTCGAGTGCGCCGGAAGTCAAAAAGATGAAAGAGGTCGGCGCAATTCTGTTTCAACACGCGATCACCGGACCTGTGCGCGAGTTCTATTACAAGTGTCAGGGTCAGGCCGATCAACAGGGGAAAGGCATACGTTGGCGCTTGTCGCTCGATCCGAGTGTGGGGGATCTGCCGTGGGAATTTCTTTATTTGCAGGACGAATTTCTCGCTTTGAATCCTCGCAGTCCGGTTGTGCGTTACATCAAAGGCGCCGCGCGGGTGGCGCCCTTGAAAGCCGAACACCCGATGCAGGTCCTGGTAGTTATTGCCAGTCCCAGCGACGAGGTGCCGCTCGACACCACCGCCGAGAAGGACCGGATCACTGCAGCGCTGCAGCCGTTAGCGAAAAAAGGTTTGGTTGAAGTCACTTTCATCGAGGGACCAGACACGTGGGAAAGGCTGATTGATGCGTTGCTGCCAAACCAGACGCACATTTTGCATTTCATCGGACACGGTGCGTTTGATGAGAAACAAAGTGAAGGTGTGCTGGTAATGGAAGATGCCGACGGGCTGGCGACTCGCATCGACAGCGAACGCCTGCGCGTGCTGGTCCAGGGAAAGTCGCGCTTGCGGCTGGTCGTGCTCAACTCGTGTCTGGGGACACAGGGTGACGAAGCTCAACCTTTTTCGAGCATGGCAGCCGGCCTGGTGCGTTCCGGGATTCCAGCAGTCATTGCAATGCAGTTTGAGATCAGCGATCACGCGGCCCAGGAGATTGCCGAAACGTTCTACCGGTCACTTGCTCTTAATATGCCGGTCGATGCGGCCGTAACGGAAGCGCGACGCAAGATTTTCTTGTCCGACAAAGACAGTCTGGAATGGGCGACGCCGATCCTGTTCATGCAAGTACCTGACGGTCGGCTCTTTCAGTTTGATCTGACGGCGCCTCATCCGCCTTTACCTCTTCCAGATGCTTTAACACAGACTTCCAAAGACACCGGGCCGCTTCCCCAGCCGACAATCGATATTGAACCTACGGCTATCCTGATGCGCTCCGGCACAAGAGAAAAAGTATTTCTGTCTCTTGACGCTATCACGATCGGTCGAGACGCGAAGAACGACATCGTCATTAGCGATCAGAATGTGTCCCGCGCTCACGCAAAATTCCGGCGTTCGGGAAACAGCTATGAGGTTGAGAACATAGCGAAGTCTGGTGGCACGTGGGTCAACGACGAGCGTATCACTAAGCGAAAGTTGAGACACGGCGACGTTATCCGGCTTGCCGACGTGGAATTTCGTTTTGAGTTAGTGGATGAAGCAGAGTCGAAAGAAACTACTCGGAAGAGCACCGCCGGCGCGGATGAATCTCTGGCTGCGAAAGCAGCAAGGCGTTATCAGGAAGGTGTCGCGGCGATGGACCGCGGCGAATGGGCCGACGCCGTGAAAGCGTTTAAAGGCGTGCTTTACTTCGTACCCAGTTACAAGGATGTAACGGTACGACTTGGGGTCTGCGAGAACCGCGACAAGGCCCTTCGTCTTTACAACCAGGCGCAACAGCTATGCGCCGAAAAGAACTACTACAAGGCGTTGCAGGCTCTGGACGAAATGGCAGGCCTGGATCCGGAACTGAAGGACGACGCGAATGTTCGCCGTTCGGCCGAGGTAGGTCAGAAATATAACCGGGCGCTCGGCGAACTGCAGGTGAACAATCGCGCCAAGGGGGCCGAGTTGCTGCGTGAAGTGATTAGCGTTCAGCCGGATTTTGAGGATGCCGATCAGCGTCTGGAGAATTTGGCCGAAGGCGGCGACGGGCTTTTAGGGAAATCCGCAGCCCCTCGCCAACCGTTTATGACGCAACCTCCGCCTGCGAATAGCGGCCTGGAAACTCGTCTCTACGAACTCGCTAATTGGGACACGAACCAGCTCGCTGAATCCATGCGCCAGTTCTTTTTCACGAAGGGACTTACGAGCCAGATTATCCAGCAGGGCGCAGTTTGTGTGGTGCAGGGTAAAAAAGAGGATTGGACCAGTTATCTTGGAATGGGTCAGGCCGCGACGGTCATGATCGAATCGGTCGGGCCGAATCTCAAGGTCTCTGTTGGCGGAGGCAAGTGGCTCGAACAGGGAGCGGCGATGGCAGTGGGCCTATTGCTGGTGGTGCCACTGTTCACAGGCGCGGTGGGCATGGCCCAACAGAAACAGTTAATGGATGATCTTTGGCGAGTTGCTGAACACTTCGTGGCCGTGCAGGGCGGCCGCCGCATTCAGTAAACGAGTCTGATTGTAGGGGCGGCACTCCGTGGCCGCCCCCGTTTTGCATTCGCAACATTTAGTAACCGAGCGAGGGTCGGCCACGGAGTGCCGCCCTACAATTCTATTCCTTGTCGGTGCTGCGAAACTCTGAAGGGTAGTAAAACGATTCGCCCCGCCTGATAAACGCCGCAAGTTTTAACCACGCCACACGCTCCATCTCAATATCATCCGGCAACTGGAGCTTGAACTGCTTGAGAATAAGTCCACGGTGGTAATCGAACGCGGTGCGCAGATCGTTTCCTACCGATTGAGCAGCGCGAACTGCCGCACGATAGCCTCCCATCCCCACAAGAATACTGATCACACCGGCAACTATTAACCACCTGAGACGCAGCAGTGGACCACCGGGAGTTTCAATCCAGCCCGCTTTCGTCGCCACGGCAACCAGGAAACATTCAATGGCAAAGACGTAGCTCAGGAAGGAAATATTGAGCAGGCCGTTCATTGCTCCGAAGCTATTGGATAAAGATGCCGTCTTCTCCGGCGCTAGCTCGGCGCATAATCGCGGCCAGAAGACTGCAGTATCCATACCGTAGCGTTCGAATGGATATTCTTCAGCCACTGCCAGCGTGTTTGCCAAATTTGTCGCACCCACGCGCGCGACCTCCACGGGTAGTTCGCGCACGTTGGAATTCATTTCGAAGCCTTCGTGCAGATTTTGAATTTCGGCTTTTAGTTGATGGGCTATGCGATCTCGTTCGTCATCAGTAACAGATTTTGCGCGTTCCTCGCCGCCGGAATTTATCAACCTAACTCCGTGGGACATCAGAAATAGATACTCGCGCCGCTTCGCCTGCAGTGGTCCATAGAGGCTGCCGCTTCGAGTCTGGTTCCTTTTTAACCACGGCTGGAATAGCGGTTTTGTTAACGGAAACATGCCCTGATAAATACGGAGGATTGTGCCCGCAAGGGCCGAAAGGACCACCGCGATGACCAGCGGCAGGATTAGAAGTGCAAAGATGCTGCCGCTGAGAATCTGAAGAATTAGGTCGGCAGCGCCTTTCCCTCCCGCGACGTCCGCCTCAAACACTCGAGGCCGGGGATGGCCCAGCACTGGACCAATTAGAAATAGTTGCAGCAGCACGAATCCGGCAGCTGGCAGAAAATACCAGTAAAGGAACGCCGAGTTTAGTGGGTTCTTCAGCCAGTCTTTGACCAACCCGCCGGCCTCGCTAAAGACACTTGTTGAGATGCCTATCATGATTCGTTAAAAGCGTAATACTGAGTACTGAGTCCTGAGTCCTGAGTGCTGAGTTCTGAGTAATGAGTAATGAGTAATGAGTAATGAGTAATGAGTG
Organism: Pyrinomonadaceae bacterium; assembly: GCA_041748795.1. Taxonomy (GTDB): domain Bacteria; phylum Acidobacteriota; class Blastocatellia; order Pyrinomonadales; family Pyrinomonadaceae; genus PSRF01. The sequence goes on along the minus strand of JBGTCM010000487.1, from coordinate 1,262 downwards.
CTGAGTCCTGAGTCCTGATTGATCCGTTTTTACGTCCCGTTTTACGTCCCGTTTAGAGTGGGCACTTGTGCCCTGCGGCGGGTCACTCATTACTCATCACTTACCATCACTCATCACTTACTCATCACTCATCACTCAGGACTCTTCTCTCGTATTAGTGCTCACTTCTTCTTAGAGCTTGCCAGCAGAATGGATCCGTAATCCTTGAGGTTAACGTACTTGCCGCACAGGTCGCCTAGTTTTGCCGTCGGCACGGATCTGGTGGTACGGCTGACGCCTTCAAACAGAATCCCCAACGGCATCGCACCATCTGTAACAACCAGGACCGAGCCCGGGCTCTTCTTTGCCAACGCCTGGGCCGCCCTCGTTTCCATACTGTCTTGCTTGACTACTGTTGCCGGCTTCAGACCGGCCCAATCACCGAGCCGTGCGTCGGAATCAGTAGGCGTGGTCTCCAGTTCGTGACAAAGATCGCCAACGCGCGTAATGCCCCACGCGTCTTTGTTCGTCTGGACCACCAGATGCCACCACTGTTGGCCACCCAACTCTTGCAGTGCCGCGAGGGTCTGGGCCACCGTGGCCTCGCCTTTCACAGCGACAAACCGATTCTTCGTATTTTCGAGTGCTTCGTTTGCGATTGGCATCTTCGAGGTTTCCAGGAGCGCCAACTTAACGCCTTAGGTTGTGATTGTAAAGATTTTCCGAGTAGAGAACAGCACCATATGCACGAACAATGTGCCGATGAAGTCACTACCACCTCGCGGTAGCGGGCTCAACGAGTGACACTGAATAGTTAGAGGTTGGGAAGAGGGGCATGCCCCCGCTTAAAAGATCGATGGCAATTGACGAGCGGAGCTAAACCTTCCTTAACAATCAAAAAAAAGCACGAGGTTCGGAGGCATAGTTAATTCCGCTCGTCAGTTGCCATGGATCCTTACGCGGGGGCATGCCCCTCTTCCCAACCTCTAACTATTCAGTGTCACTCGTTGAGTCCGCTAACCGCGAGGTGATAGTGACTTCATCGCTTCATTGAGTATCTAGCCACGCTCGAGCGATGCACGGTCCCAGCCCGCAAGGTTGGCCCCGGCTTCGTAGGTTGTTTGGCAGAAGTCCATCAGCGCCTGTTCGGGTGAGGCCGCAGTTCGCACCGCATCGTAGGGCAGAAAAAATTCTTTCATCTCGGCACTGTAAAACGTCTGCACGGGAACGATCTTTCCCTGGCCGATCGTGTCCGCGAGTCCGGCTGGTTCGGGAGCGGTGTA
>JBGTCM010000486.1:0-2977 GCA_041748795.1 Pyrinomonadaceae bacterium | reverse complement strand
CTGGATCAACGCTGGGAAGACTTCGTCGACCTGCTCGATGTTTATCGCCGGCGTAAGCATCACCTCAGATCTATTAACCGGCAGGCGGTACAGAATCAGCTCATACAGGCGGAACGTTCGGTCCAGGGTTCGAAGGACGATCGCGAGCGGCGAATTCAACAAGCCAACGTAGAAATACTCAAACGTCGCGTGGCGGCCTTCAACGATATCGAACGCTCGGTTAAGTTGGTTGAAGGACAGTTGCAGTCGATCGAAAACTTCTTTGGACTGGTGAATGATCAGGTAGTTACCTTGCCCACTCCCGAACGCGTATCAGCTCTCGACTTCGAGCAATTGAGCGATTCGATTGCCATGACCAAACAGATGCTGGAAGAGACGTCTGACACGTTCGCTGCGCTCGACACCCACAATCGCACCATCGGTAACTACGAGTTGCTCCTGTCGAATAGTTCGAAATAGCCCCACAATTCAAGCCTCTCCCTGGAGTGCGGCGGCCCGGCGCCGCTTTGGTCAGGCTGTCGGAAAAAAACCGCGGATTAAACAGATTAGCAGACAAGAAAGTTAACCGGCTTTCTTGCTGCCCCTGTATGCCATCTTCTCACAAAATTGTCCGCCGAAAGGGGCCGCTGCCCACCTGAAAACCGCCATCTGTCAGTAGTTTACTAGTTCATGCAGTTCCTCAAATAACACACTATAAGGCGTTGAAAAAAAAGATGACCACAAGATATTGACTTCAGGGTTTCAAAGGAGTATATTGCGCTCCGCTTGAGACGAGGCGGTTTTCACTGGAGCAGCGGCAAGGCCCCTAGGCTGCTTTCCACATAGGTTTTTTTCGCTTCGAAGAGAGCCAACCTGAGCATCCGATAAACATCATAAGATACGGCACGCCTACTAAATGTAGTCGTAGACCCGTCTTTAAAACTTTCATAAATCCTCGTGCCAAAGTCCCCAGGCGCACGAGAAAGGCACATACGATGAGCGCAGCAATCGGCAAAACCACCCCGGCGACCAACACTCCATCGGCCACCCCAAACACCCCCGCAACAATCCGTCGCAAGAGCCAGCCGCTGGGACTGAATGCCAAACGAGTAATCAGTAAGCGCTACTCGTTGAAGGATGAAAAAGGACGTGCGCTCGAAGAATGGCCGGATATTGTGCGTCGAGTTGTGGGTCATGTTTCCCGCGCGGAAAAGGATCCGCAGAAGCGCGATCAGTTTTTTGAAACGATGAGCGAAGTGATGTTGGCGCGCGAGTTTGTGCCTAACACGCCCTGCCTGGTAAATGCAGGCAAAACCAATGGCCAGCTTGCCGCCTGCTTCGTGCTTGATGTGCCGGATTCGATCACGGGAATCATGGATCACGCCAAAGCTGCCGCGACAATCCATCAGACCGGCGGCGGCACGGGCATGACATATGAGTTTCTGCGGCCGCATGGCGCTCTGGTTGGTTCTACCCGCGGCGTAGCCTCAGGTCCAGTGTCGTTTATGAACATCGTCAATCAGGTGACTGACGTTGTAAAACAGGGCGGTGTGCGTCGCGGCGCGAACATGGGCATGATGCGCGTTACGCATCCTGACGTGCTGCGTTTCATACACGCCAAGAACGATCAGCATTCACTGACCAACTTCAATATCTCGGTGAACGTTACCGACAAATTTTTGAAGGCGGTTGATGACAACGAGTGGTTCCAGCTCGAGTTTGATGGCGAGCCGTGGACGGATTCCATTTACGATCCGGTGCGCGATGCGGATTACGTCGTCTACCGGCGGCCTGACGGATCGACAGTAGCCTTCTGCGATCGCGATTCTTTCATGACCGCAGACCTTTCAAACTGCATGGTTGAAGAGCCGCCGCGTCCGGGCATGGTTTACGCGCCGGATATCTGGAACCGCATCGTCGCGAGCGCACATAAGTATGCCGAGCCGGGAATTGCTTTCATCGACGAAGTGAATCGTCATAACCACATGATGAAATCGATGGGACCAATCTATTCGTGCAATCCTTGCGGCGAACAGTTTCTACACTTTTCCAACTCCTGCAACCTTGGTTCTATCGATCTCGCCAAGTTTTACGATCCCGAAAAGCGCGTTGACTGGGAGCGTCTGCGCGAAGTAACGCATCTCTGCACGCGTTTTCTCGACAACGTGATTGACACCTGCGCCTGGCCGCTGCCTGAGATTAACGACGTGGTCACCAGGACGCGACCGGTGGGTCTGGGCATCATGGGCTTTGCAGATTTGTGTCTAAGTCTGAAAGTTACTTATGGCTCGCCTGCTTCGATCGACTTGATGGAGGAGATGATGGGCTTCATACGACGCGAGTCGTGGAATGCAAGCATCAAGTTGGGCGCCGAGAAGGGTGTGTTTCCGGAGTTTGAGCCAAACCGCGAAGCTTACGAAGACTTCCTCTACAACCAGATCGGAATCTCGCGCGACACTCCACTGACGCCGCGCAATTACGAAGTGACGACTATCGCGCCAACCGGAACTATTTCACTGGTGGCGGAGACATCTTCCGGCATCGAGCCAAACTTCTCCTGGGCATACGTGCGCAAAGATACGTTGGGCACGCGCACATATGTGCACACACTCGCGGCGCAGGCGTTGGGGATGGAAGTTGACCAGACCGAGAAGGAGTCGATTGATAAAGCGGCCGACTACGTAGTGGAGCATGAAAACGAGTTGCCGCAGTATTTCATTTCGGCGATGAACATCAGTGCCGAGCAGCACGTGCATGTGTTGGCAGCTGCTCAGCGTAACGTCGACAATAGCGTGTCAAAGACCTGCAACGGATCGATCAACGATACGATTGAATCAGTGGATAGTCTTTACCGTCTCGGCCGCCAGCTTGGTTGTAAGGCCGTCAGCTACTATCGCGACGGTTCGCGTGATAATCAGGTACTGACGTCAATGTCTACAGAAACGAAGGGCGAGGTTGCGTGCAATCCGGAAGCGCAGATTGAAGTGCTCGACGAGCC
>JBGTCM010000485.1:0-4618 GCA_041748795.1 Pyrinomonadaceae bacterium | reverse complement strand
CTGGTCAAGTCGGAGCCGGCCATTCGCTCGGCCAGCCGCTCGGCGATCGCTGCAGGAATGTGTCGCGATCCAGCGTGTACCGACCTAATCGCGGTTTCGAGCTCCTCGAAGAAGACGTCCTTTAAGAGATATCCTCTGGCGCCTGCCTGCAGCGAACGGTAGATGTCTTCATCGCCGTCGTAGGTAGTGAGGACGATCAGACGTGCGTCCGGGAACTCGCGCCGAATAGTGCTGATGGCTTCCACTCCACCGAGCACCGGCATTCGCAAATCGATCAGCGTGACGTCAGGTTTGTGTTCGCGATATAGATCAATGGCTTGCTGTCCATTGATCCCCTCGGCGATCACTTCCATGTCTGAGACGGTATTAATCAGCGCGACAAACCCCTGCCGCACGACCGCCTGGTCGTCGATTACCATGATGCTGATCTTGTTGTTCACAATCTTATACGGAACCCCGACGCGTCAAAAAATCACGCCGTTTAGATAGGGCACTTGTGCCCGGCGTGGCAGCGGACAAGTCCGCATTCTAAACGGATCGCGCGTATCCACGTAGACTAGCTTCTTCCCCAACCCGCAAGCTAAAGCTTGAACTCTAAACGCCTGTTAGCCGCTAATCGGTACGTCAGCGACCACCTCGGTGCCTAAACCTTCAGTACTGTGAATCGATAAAGTACCACCAATTTGTTCGGCGCGCTCGCGCATGCCTATGAATCCGAAATGACCGCCCTGTCCATTGCCGACAGCTTTATTGTCGAAACCGCGCCCGTCATCTCGTACGCTAAGTTGAACACGCCTCGCATCGAATACCAGGTTTACAAGGATCCGATTAGGCTGCGCGTGTTTCACGGCATTGTTGACAGCCTCTTGTCCGATACGCAGTAGATTGTCTTCGACCAATCGCGGCAACGGCCGGAAGGTCCCGTTGACTTCAACCTGCGCCTGGATATCCGTTTCATTCGTCAGTCGCCTCGCAGTCTCACTCAAGGCAGTAGGCAGGTCGTTGTTTTCAAGAGCCGGTGATCGCAACTCCCAAACGTAGCGGCGCGCTTCCGCGATGCCGTGACGAACTTGTCTTCGTGCGCGATCCAGGTGACTCATCGACGCGTCAGCACCTTTCGGCATCGTGCGTGCGACTACTTCGAGTTGCACGGAAATGCCAGACATCTCCTGCGCCAGGTTGTCGTGAATCTCGCGGGCGATGCGAGTTCGTTCAGCCAGCACGGCACCGAATTGCGCTCGCATGGCGCGCACACGAAGCCTGAATAGGAGCCATGTCAGCAGCGCGAGGCCAAGTAAGAGAACTGCATAAAACCAATAGGTCTGATAGAAGTATGGCTTCAGGTAAAGGCCGAAGGTTGCGCCCGTTTCATTCCAGACGCCGTCGTTGTTACTGGCGATCACGCGGAACGTGTAATCGCCCGGGCGCAAATTTGTGTAGTAAGCGATCCGGCGAGTGCCGCTGTCGATCCAGTCTTCGTCAAAGCCTTCCAGTTTGTACTTAAACCTGACTTTCTCGGGCGCTACGAAGCTCGGCGCCGTGTAATACAAGTCGAAGCGTGTGGTGCCCGCCGGCAACTCAATACGACCACTCGGCGCGAATGTTTGATCGTCAATACGGATTTGCTCGATCACAACCGGCGGCGGCTGCGCGTTTGTTTTTATTCTTTCCGGATCAATCATCGCGACGCCCTTGATAGTGGGGAACCAGAGCTTTCCATCGCGACCTTTCCATCCGGCGGGATCGCCACCTCCGCTACATTCACGCGTCATCATGCCGTCTGCCGTACCGTAAGCAACCGGAGCGATCGAGGTAGTCCTTCCCGCGGCAAACTCATCGAGCTCTTTTTTGTTGATGTGAAAGATACCTTTGCGGCAGCTCAACCATAGATTATTTCGGCCGTCTTCCATAATTCGGTAGACCACATCGTCAAGCAGCCCATTGCTCGTCGTGTACGCAGTGAGCTTGCCGTCTTTCATGCGATTCAAACCACCACCGTTTGTTCCAATCCACAGCGTGCCGTCCGAATCTTCATAGAGCGAGATCACCGCATCGCTCGAAAGTCCGTCCCTGGTGGTGAAAGTTGTGAACTCTTCGTTCGCGAGTTTACTCAAGCCGCCGAACGTGCCAATCCAAAGGTTTCCTTTCGCGTCCTCGTAGAGTGTGGTGATTAGATCGTTAGGGAGGCCGTCCACCTCAGTAAACGTTTTGAAGACGCCGTCCTTCATGCGGGTCAAACCGCCGCGCGTCCCGATCCATAGATTGCCGGCACGATCGGCAGTAATCGATTTGACGTCGTTGTTTGCCAGGCCATCGGCCGCGGTGTAAACGGTAAACTTACCCTGACTAATCCGATTCAATCCCTCCGGCGTGCCTGCCCAAAGGTTTCCCGCACTGTCGCCAAACAGCGCCAACACAAAGTTGCTCGATAGCCCGTCGCGCGTCGTGTAAACGCTGACCTTGCCATCCCTCAGCAAATTCAAGCCGCCGCCGTCGGTCCCGATCCATGTATTCCCCTGACGGTCTTCATAGATTGATTTAATGACGTCGTTTGAAAGTCCGTCGCGCGCAGTGAAGGTCGTAAACTTTGTGTCTTTGAGCAGGTTCACTCCGCCCGACTCAGTGCCAATCCACAGATTGCCTTCGAGGTCTTCGAGCAGGGAAAGAATGGTGCTGGTTGCGAGCGCTTCTCCGGAATTGAAACCATTGAAACGGCCATCAGTGAACCGGCAAAAACCGCCAGCCGTTCCTACCAACAGGCCGCCGTCGCGGCTCGCATACAAAGAGATGATCCTGTCGTTTGGCAGGCCATCCCGCGTCGTATAAGTTTTGAAGCGTCCGCCGCTGAAGGAAGTTAAGCCACCCAGGGAACCAAACCATATGCGGCCATCCCGGTCCTGTTGGATTGCCCTGACCGCGTTACTACCAAGCCCATCGCGGACCGTGTAGTTTGTAAATGCGCCATCCTTAACTCGTCCGACGCCGTAAGGAGTCGCAATCCAAAGCGCGCCGTCTGCATCTTCAAATAAAGTTTGGATGCTGCCGCCAATCAGTCGTTCTTTGGTGGTGAACGTGGTCAGCCCGCCACTCTTGAAGAGACCCAAGCCGGTAGCGGTAGCAACCCACAGGTTGCCTTCGCGATCTTCGTAGACAGCCTGAATGGTATTACTCGGAAGTCCTTCGTTAGTCGTGAACAGAGTGAACTTCCCGTCGAACATATGAACCAGGCCTTCGGCTGTACCGATCCATAGCGCCCCCTGACGATCAGCCAACAGGGCGCGAATATAATTGCTCTTGAGTTGAGGAGTATTTTGCTTGTCGAAAACCGTAAACTTTACGCCATCGAAGCGAGCCAATCCTTCTTCGGTGCCGATCCATATGTAGCCATCCGGGGTTTGGGCGATCGAGTGAACGGTGTTTTGCGGCAGGCCATTTTCAGTGAGCCACACGTCATGGCTAAACTGAGAAAGTTCTCTTCGCGAATCGAGTGCGAGCGCCGGCACGCTGCCGCCCAGCAACATTAGAAGGACAAGGTTAAGGAGGTGAATACAACTTGAGCGGCGCATTGATTTGATGGCATTGTCAGCTTAATAGGCTGAAAGATGCAATTAAACGGGAAAATAGTTTTAACGGCACGTTTAGAATGCGGACTTGTCCGCTGGTCACGCGCGGGCACAAGTGCCCTACCTAAACGGCTAAATTACTTAGGGCTCGTAAACGAAGAGTCGCCAAATTCGATGTAGGTGCGCGGGCAAATATGCGTAAAATGAGACTCAAACTTTTGGAGGTGTTTGGATGAAGAGAATGCCGTTTATCCACTCCGGGATCCTGGCTGGCCTGACGCTGTGCGCCGGCGCAATTTCTGCACAGGACGTGCCTAAGCCTACTGACCCATCCAAGCTTGTGTATGCCGACTTCCAAAACTTACAAAACGGCCGGCCGGTAAGCAGCCGAGGTGGACTGACGCGGTTGAATCGGTATTCTCAGAACTCAGCAAATCCGCCGGGATTCCGGGGCCTCGAAAAGGCAGATCCACCATCGCCCACACCTGCGCGAGTGACCGACGCAGATACTGCCGCAGCTTTCGAATACGACCTGCGCATACCAAACGAATGGGCGGGAGTAAACATGGAGATATTTGGGCAGCCGGAGAAAGACGGCAAACTCGCATCTGACGACGTGAGCGCATATAAGTTCATCACGATGCGCCTTTTCGCAAAAGGCCCTCAATACATACGACTCGAACTTATTACGCGAGGTCACGGCTCCGATCTCGAGTCAGGCTATCCGATAGCGTCGTTTCGCGTGTCGCCGGGTTTCAATACTTATAAACTCAAGCTCGACTCTTTTAACCAGCCCGAATGGGCGATGCCCTTAGACCTGAAACGCGACGTGCTGAGGAAGCTGACCTCAGTCGTAGTGGGCGTGCATTGCGACAAATGCATCATGGAAAAAGGGACAGTGGTAGTTGATAACATTGCCTTTGAAAAGTGAAACGGGCAGCGTATGAAACTTTCAGAATTCCTACTTCTCATAGGCGTCTCCCTGGTGTTTAGTGCTGTTTCGTGTGATTCGTGGATAGTTCACGTTCGGTTCGGCAGGACACGATCCACGAATC
>JBGTCM010000484.1:0-5329 GCA_041748795.1 Pyrinomonadaceae bacterium | reverse complement strand
GCGGGGAAAACCGTTTTGATTGACGCCGGCGATGCGGGCAAGGGCAAAGGGATACTGGAAACGCTGAAGCGTTACAACATCCAGCAGCTCGATTACTTTGTCGCCACACATCCACATCCGGATCACATCGGTGGCGCCGACGAAGTTCTCAAGGGCATCAAAGTCTTGAATGTAATTGACAACGGTGAGGGCCCCGATGTGCCTGAGTCGTTACTTCCAGCCAAGCCACAGGCAAAGCCTTCAGGTAAAGCACAACCAAAATCGACCCCCAGGCGTGCGGACAGATCTTCTACCGTAACAAAGTTTTACGATGAGTATAAAGAAGCGTTGACGCAAAGCGGCGCGCAGTATGAAAAGTCTGAGCCCGGCAAAAAATACGACCTTGGCGGCGGTTCACGTTTGCTGATCCTGGCGCCCACCGAGCCTTTATTTACCAGGGACCAGGTGAAAACGGGTGGCAACTTACCAAACGCCAACTCAATTGTTATGCGGCTTGACTATGGGGACTTCTCGATGCTCTTGCCGGGCGACGCCGAGGAACAAACAGACCATCGCTTACTCACCAAAGATCCTGATCTCAAGGCGAAGATATTTAAAGTCGCGCATCATGGCTCCAAGTATGCGACGTCGCAGGACTTCCTGGATCGAGTTAAGCCGGAAGTGGCAATCATTTCTTGCGGCGCATGGAACCGTTATGGCCACCCGTCGCAGGTGGTCCTGGACCGTTTCAAAAACAGCAACGTAAAGGTTTACCGAACAGACTTGCATGGCGAGATCACAATCACCACTCGCGGCAGAGAATACGTGGTGAAGGCTGCGAAAGAGGCTACCAGCGATGTCTGGCTCGGACGCATGGCCCAGAAGGATGATTCGACGCGTTCAGGGTTTATCGCGTACGGCGATTTTGGACCACCCCCGAAAAAGAACGTGAATAGTAAATAGTAAATCGTGAATAGAGTCATTCGTATTTGGAGGCGCTCAGCCATGCGTTTCTACTATTTACTATTCACGATTTACTATTCACGAACCAATGACTAAGCCCATCACCTACAGCGACGCGGGCGTCGATATCGACGCGGCGACTCGCGCCACGGATCGCATCAAGCAACTCGCGAAGCAGACGTTTAACGAACGCACGCTCTCGGAAATCGGTAGCTTTGGCGGAATGTTTGACGGGGCCTTTCCGCAATTGAAACAACCGGTACTCGTGGCGTCGGCGGATGGTGTGGGCACGAAACTGAAGATTGCTTTCCTCACGGGCATTCACAATACGGTCGGGCGTGACCTCGTCAATCACTGCGTCAACGACATTCTCGTGCAGGGTGCTCGTCCGCTCTTCTTCCTGGATTATGTGGCCACTGGGAAACTTAAGCCTGAAGAAGTGGCCTCGGTCGTTGAAGGTGTCGCCACGGGCTGCCGCGAAAACGGTTGCGTTCTCCTTGGGGGCGAAACGGCAGAGATGCCGGATTTCTATTCTGAGGGCGAATACGACATTGCCGGGTTCATCGTGGGCGTGGTCGATCGAGAAAAGACCATCGATGGAAAACAGATCGTTGCGGGCGATGTGCTCTTGGCTCTGTCATCGGTAGGCCTGCACACAAACGGATATTCGCTCGCGCGTAAACTTTTCTTCGAGGTGGCCGGCTACAAGGTTGACACTCACCTGGATGAATTGGGAATGAAAGTGGGAGAAGCCTTGTTGCAACCGCACCTCAGTTATCTTAGGCCGCTCGAAGGCTTGCTTGATTCAGGATTGATAAAAGGTTTGGCCCACATCACCGGAGGTGGGTTGACCGACAACATTCCTCGAATTCTGCCTCAAGGCACGGCTGTGGAGATCCGAAAAGGAAGCTGGCCCATACTTCCTGTTTTCAACCTGATGCAAGAGACCGGAAACGTTTCAGAAACCGAGATGTATCGAACGTTCAATATGGGAGTGGGAATGGTCATCGTTACGTCATCCACTAATGCTGAAACAATCAAATCTCACCTCAAGCAACGCGGAGACTCTGTTTACGAAATCGGACGGGTCGTTTCCGGCAATCGCGAGGTAACGATCAGTTGACGAGCTATGCCAAAGGTAGGCTGTCACGCGCGATTGGTGTCGCCTTCTTTGGCGGTTTATTGATCCCAGTTTCACTGCAAGGACAGACTGACCACTGCGTCAGTCTTCAGCGTCTGTTCAAGGAAACCTACAACTTCAAACCGGCCCGAGTGAGTGAGGCTGAGCGGTCCGCAAAATCAAACGCAATGGATCGTGTTTGGAGTTTGGTAAAAAAGGACCGCGTGACTTTGTTGCCATGTCTGCGGGCGGCACTTGCAGATCCAAACGCAGACGCATTTTTTCGTTTTGATGGCAGCAATTTGCTTGTGAGCCTGGATCCATCCCGGGAGTCCAAATCAAGTTTGGTCCGCTCCTACACCCTGGTGGATTTAACCGACGTGGATCTGAGGGTGTGGCTCAGTCGACTGGCCTCATTAGGCGCCGAAGGGTTTGACATCTCAGACGCTGCTGACAAGTGGTTGCGTTTTCCCAGGGCCTACTACTTTTTGCCCGAACATGGTGGTTACCAAGTCGGTGTCGATATCGGAGCAATCTTCCTTTACGGAAGCATGGACGAAGCCCAGGCAACACCGGCACTCCGGAAGATCGTTTCAGACAAAACCCATCCAGGAAGAGAGATTGCACTATGGTCGTTGATGAACCAGGCGACACCCGAGTCTCTTCAAGCGCTAAGGCAAATTAATGCGGGAGAGTTTTCCGGCAGCACGCAGAAGAGTTTGAGGGCCTTGCTAACTGACCCGGAACTGTTTGAAGCGCGTGCAAAACCGAAAACCACTCGGCAGGAGTTTGTGACGGGTTTTGAGAAGCTTCTCGAGGGAGACTGGCAACCATTTCTCCATTTGGTTTCGAAAGTATCGGACGGTGAAAAAGATGTGGTGGCTGTTCTCAAGCCGGAAGATTTGCCACTCCTTCGCAAAGTGCGCCGGCGAATCATCGCTAACGGCAATCCACACGCGATGGAGTTTTACAACTCGTTCTCGACAATTTTGATGACTTTCATATGGAAGCCCACGGCCCAATCGTCAAAGCAATAATATGTCCGAGCAACTTTCTCGTCTGGGTATTCTAATATCCGGCCGGGGTTCAAACATGCTGGCGCTGGCTGTCGCAGTGCGCCAAGGCCGAATTCCGAATGCCGAAATTGCGATAGTCGTAAGCGATCACGCCAATGCTTCAGGTCTTTTACGAGCGAAAGAACAAGGCTTGAAGACCCAGGTCGTTGAGCGACAGGGACGCCCGCGTGAGGAACATGATCGCGAGATTGCGTCAGTCTTAAAAGACCACCGTGTCAGTTTGGTTTGTCTCGCCGGCTACATGCGCGTTCTGTCGTCTCAGTTTCTGCAGGCTTTCCGGGACAGGATACTGAATGTTCATCCCAGCCTGTTGCCCGCTTTTCCGGGACTCAACGCGCAACTCCAGGCGATTGAACACGGAGTAAGGTGGACCGGTTGCACAGTTCACTTCGTTGACGAAACACTTGATGGTGGGCCAATTATCGGGCAAAGGATTATTCCGGTGCTCGACGACGATACGGAAGAAACTCTTTCCGCCCGGATTCTCGAACAGGAACATCAACTCTACGCCGAGTCTGTTGCGCTGGTGGTGAGCGGAAAGTATCGGATTGACGGCAGACGCGTGTTGAGGGATGAAGCGAATCAGGCTTGAGACGGCTTTATCACTCAGCCTTGGTCTTTGCCTTTGCCGCCTAAAGCTTCGGCCCTTTGAAACGCAGCCCACACGGCTTTTGAAAGCACGGTGCGCAGGCTACCTTTCTCCATTTGGTAAATTGCTTCGGCCGACGTTCCGCCCGGCGACGTCACCATGTTCCGAAGTTCTGCCGGATGCTTTTGCGATTCCTGCGCGAACATTACAGAACCAAGCATCGTTTGCAGCACCAGCTCCTGGGCCACATGCCTCGAGAATCCCATGTGCACACCGGCGTCTACCAGCGCTTCCATGACAAGAAAAATGTAGGTTGGACCAGTGGCACTGAGCGCGGTGGCCATGTCGATCTGTCGCTCATTCTCCACTCGCACCGCTGTACCCAGAGCCTTGAGCATAGCGCGCACTTCCTGTTCCTGGACTTCGCTGACTTGGGGCGTGGCGGTCCAGGCGGTCATGCCTTGTCCGATCTGCGCCGGAGTGTTCGGCATGGTGCGCACGATGGCCTGATGAAGCAGCTCGTTGGCGATTGTTTCCGTACGCGCGCCTGCAACAATCGAAACGACGAGTTGTTCGGGCTGGATTGCGCCCTTGAGGTCCGTTAACACTTTGCCGAGTCGTTGTGGTTTCACAGACAGGATCACAAGGGACCCAGTCCGTTCTGTTTCGGTTGAGACCTCGGCGGCATGAGCGGCCAGAGCCGCTTCTCGATTACTTTCAAACATCCGGATTGAGTATTTGGTTTGTAGTTCCTCGCGACGCGCCTCCCGCGGGTGACTGCCGACGATTTGCTCGGACGAAACCAGGTTATTTCGCAGTAAGCCGGCAATAATTGCCTCGGCCATCACGCCGCAGCCAATGAAGGCCAGCCGCGCGCCTCGCAGCGGCTTATGCTCTTCATTTGACCTTTTAGCATTAGTCACCGGCATGGTTTTGTTAGTCGTCGATGCAGGCATCAACCAGGGCATTTCAGTGTTTGCAAAGGAGCATAGCGCAGCCCTTTGAGATGCGCTACTCTCTTCCCTGAAAACCTGGTGCGCAGGATCTAGTAAATTTCAGTTATTCACTATTCACTAATTACGATAAAACGATGACCGTTGAAGAACAACTTGCATACCTGCGTAAAGGCACCGCGGAAATCATTCCCGAGAATGAGTTGAGGGCCAAGCTTGAGAAGTCAGTCAAAACGGGCAAACCCCTGCGCGTCAAGCTCGGCGTTGATCCGACGGCACCCGACATCCACCTGGGCCACACTGTCGTGATTCGTAAGCTGCGTGCGTTTCAGGAACTGGGCCACACCGTCATTTTCCTGATAGGCGACTTCACTGGATTAATCGGTGACCCTTCCGGCAACTCCGCCACGCGCCCTCAACTCTCGCGCGAAGAGATAAATGCGAACGCGGAGACCTACAAGCGGCAAATTTTCAAGCTCCTCGATCCGGAGAAGACCGAACTGCGTTTTAACTCAGAGTGGATGGACCAGCTTGGCTCCGACGGCTTCATTCGTCTTGCATCACACGTCACTGTGAAACAAATTCTCGAGCGTGATGATTTCGCCAAACGGTTGGCGGAAGAAAAACCGGTCGCCCTGCACGAACTGCT
>JBGTCM010000483.1:0-3197 GCA_041748795.1 Pyrinomonadaceae bacterium | reverse complement strand
GGCGTCTTGCGCTTGAGCACGATCGAGCTGATCTTGTCGGTGACCGACGCAAAGGTCAGCTCCGGCGCGACGACAGGATGCGTTGTGTGGTGCGCAGGATCTAAATTGTGTGGTTCGTCCGCCATCGTCCTCGTCGTAAAGCAAACTGTTAGTTTGCTTGTTCGTTAGTCACCCGAGTCTTCCACCCAACCGCTAAGCAAACTAACAGTTTGCTTTACTTAATCTCCGGGTTCGGGTTCTTCAATGCCGTCAAATATGTTGTACGCGGGCGCGTGTTCAGATCCGCCAGCAATGAATAGTCCCGCTTGTCAGCTTTCAACTTCGAGACGCGGCTGTTGGGATCGTTGATGTCGCCAAAAACGATCGCCTCCGTCGGGCAAACTGCCTGGCATGCCGTCACGATTTCACCGTCGCGCACCTTACGTCCCTCAAGCTCCGACTGAATCTTCGCGCCCTGAATTCGCTGCACACAGTAAGTGCATTTCTCCATCACGCCGCGGCTGCGCACCGTCACGTCCGGGTTGCGCATCAACTGATACGTCGGCGTTTCCCAATCCTGATAAAGATAGAAATTGAAGCGGCGCACCTTGTACGGGCAGTTGTTTGAACAGTACTTCGTGCCCACGCAACGGTTGTAGACCATGTCGTTAAGGCCTTCCGAACTGTGGACCGTCGCATGGACTGGACAGACGGGTTCACACGGAGCGTTCTCGCAATGCATACACGGCACCGGCATGAAATTGGTTGCCTCGGGATGGCTGGCATCGTCGCCTTTGAAATAAGTATCGACGCGAATCCAGTGCATCTCGCGGCTGCGTACCACTTCTTCCTTACCGACAATCGGAATGTTGTTTTCCGACTGGCAGGCGATGGTGCAGGCGTTACAGCCGACACAGTTGTTCAGGTCAATCGCCATACCCCATGCGTAGCCCATGCCCTGGTTTTTGTAATCGTAGGGTTCGTAAAGTGTGTCATGCGGACCGGGTTCGTGAGTCAGGTGGCCTTCGTGTTTATCGTGTAGATAGTCTTCAAGGGTTTGCGATCGCAGGATGTCGCGGTCTTCTTTGCTGAAGTTGTGGTCCTCCATATTGAAATGGAGTTGCGTCGCCGCCAGAAGATAATCGCTGCCTGCTTTTTCAACCTGGACACCGGTCGCTGACCATGGAGATGCCGCGGAGCGAATCTCGTAGGCATTGAAACCGTGACCGTTGCCCACCTTACCCGCCAGCCTGCGGCCATAACCAAGGTGCAGAGTGATCACGCCGTCCGGTTGTCCGGGCGTTACCCACGTAGGCACAGGCACGCTGACGCTTCGTCCGTTGCTGGTTATGCGGATCGTGTCGACGTAAATGTCGCCACCCTTTTGGCCGATCGTCTTTCCGAGGCCGAGTTGTTCTGCTGTCTTTGGGCTGACTAAGGCGGCGTTATCCCAGGTCAGTTTTGAAAGCGGCTTGGGCAACTCCTGCAGCCAGCCATTGTTTGAAAAACGACCGTCGTAGATTGTTGGGTCGGTGCGGAAGACGAGCTCAAACTGGGTATTGGGTGGTGGGTTTGGGGTATTGGCGATCGCCTGAACGACACTGCCTGAATTAACTGCAACGGTCTTCACCGGCAGAGCGGTGTTTGGGATAAACCCATCGTGGACCCACTTACGCCAACTGGATTCGAAATCTCCGGTCGTCGCGACGGGCGGAGAATTAACGCCCTCCCTAACAGTCGGGCTACCGCCCCGATTCGGCACCGCGGGCTGCGGACCTGGTTGTGAAGTTGTTCCTGCCTCCTGCCTCCTGCCTCCTGTCTCCTGTCCTCCGCCACCTGCCGCCTGGCCCTCCCGCTGCCAGTATTCGCGAATGATCTCGTAAGGATTACGGTCATACTGCGGCGTAAACACAGCCAGCAATTCATGCGCGCTTCTACTTTGATAGAGCGGCTGAATTAGTGGCTGGACAATAGAAACAGTGCCATCGTAAGAACGCGCGTCACTCCACGCTTCAAGATAGTGACTTTCGGGAATGTGCCAGTGACAAAGCTCCGACGTTTCATCGCGGTAAGGACTCATATGAACACGCAGCTTCTTCGCCTTGAACATCCGGTCCTTATGAAAACTCATTTCAACCGGCGCGTTGTAAACGGGATTGCCGCCGATGATCACGAGCATCTCAACCCGGTCGCCATCAAGATCGTTAACCAGGTCTTGAAGCGACTGCCGCTGTTCGACCGAGTTAGCTTCCAAAGGATCTGTATAGAAGACAGTCTTGCCAACGTTGCCAAGCGCGGCGTTCATCGCGTGAGCTAGAGCGTGCACTGTCGGTGGCGCTTCCTTGCCGGGGATTACGATCCCCGCGCCTCGATGTTGTTGGAGATCGCGCCCAATCGCATCGAGACCGCTGATTGAAGTATCCGCAGAAACGCCGCTGACGCCGACACCAGCCGCAATTGCCATCGCCGCTTTCAACAACTCACTTGGCTTGATCGACCATTCATGATCCGCGCTGGCTCCCGTAGTCGATGGTGTCGTTTCGACTACATACAGCCGGTTCATATCTTTCTTTTCTTCACTGACCCGGCGACGCGCCATGAAGTCGCGCGCATATTTCAGCGTACCCGGATGGGCGGCGAGGAAGTCGGAATCAAGAGAAAGTATCCGGTCTGCTTTACTGAAGTCGTAGACGGTATTTACCGGTTGCCCGAAAGCCATCATCGCGCCGGCACGCGCGTTGTCGTTGTTGACCGGCTCATACTGATGCCACTTCGCCTGCGGAAACTCAGTCAGAATCGCTTTCATCTGCGCCGCAAATGTAGGCGAAGTAATCGTCTCAGTCAGGAAACGCAGTCCCGCGCCTTGCTTGGGACGCTGCTCATCAAGCGCCGTGCGAATCTCGCCGACAAAGGTAGTCCATGGCCGCTGCTGGTCACGGAAGAGCGGTGACTGGGAACGATCGGGATCGTAGAGAGAGAGAATGGAAGCCTGGGAAAAGATGTCTGTCGCACTGGAGCCGCGGTCGGCAGGATCAGCATTCCGGCTATTGGGATGATCCGGATTCCCTTCGAGCTTGGTGGGCCGGCCTTCATTACTTCGTGCGAGCAACGGCGTAGCCACACCTCCCAATGATAAAGCTGTCGCGAAGAACAGAGCCTTGCCGGGGGTCCCGTGTTCCGGCTGCTTGACGTAGGGAACAATTTTTTCGGACGGCTGA
>JBGTCM010000482.1:0-5201 GCA_041748795.1 Pyrinomonadaceae bacterium | reverse complement strand
GTTACTGGTTCTTTTCTTGAAGGCGCAACTACCGTATCTGTCAGCGCCAAAACCCGCGCAGGTTTGGACCAACTCCGCGACGCGCTGCGAAAGATTGCAGGCGACGTTCCCCGGCGTTCATCAGATTACGTCACCCGTTTGCCGATCGATCGCGCGTTCACTATGAAGGGCTTCGGGGCCGTTGTTACGGGCACGCTTGTGTCCGGAGAAATAGACGAGGCCGATGAGTTGGAGTTGCTTCCAGCCGGCAAACGGGTTCGCGCGCGCGGCGTGCAGGTGCACGGAGCCGCAGTAAACCGTGCCGAGTCCGGGCAGCGCACTGCAGTCAATCTTGCAGGAGTAGACGTCGCCAACATTCAACGCGGAATGGTCCTCTCCCAGCCCGGTCGTTTGGTTCCAACTCAGATTATCGATACAGAGATTGCGATGTTGCCCAGCGCTCCACGGCCGATACGCACGCGTTCGAGATTGCGAGTTCACCTGGGCTCAGCCGAAGTGTTAGCTCGCGTTAGAGTGCTCAACAATCTCGGTGAGATATCTCCGGGTGAAACCGGTTTTGCCCAGTTGCGCCTCGAAGCGCCGGTGGTTGCGGTGCATGAAGACCGTTTTATCATTCGCTCGTATTCGCCGGCTGAGACTATTGCCGGCGGATTGGTCCTGGACCCCCTCGCGGCAAAGCATCGGGGCAGGGAATTGGCAAAAACGCAACAGCGTTTACGGGCTTTGATAGATTCGGATAGACCAGAGAGGTTCGCGCAGTTTGTTAACACTGCGGGCGATTCCGGATTGAGATTGTCGAACATCGCGGCCCGGACTGGCTGGAAGGACGCAGTGTTATCTGAAATTGCAGCGTCGGCAGTTAAGGACGGAACGGTCGTCGAAGGTGAAGGCGTATATGTCGCCAAAGAAATATTTGAGCGTCTGTCGCGAACAACTGTGGACGAAGTGAACGCTCATCATCAGCGCGAGCCACTGGCGCGCGGCCTGGCGCGGGAGACTTTACGAGATCGTCTCTTCGCGCACGCGTCGCCCGAAATATTTCGCGCCGTAATCTCGTTCCTTGAAGAACAGCGGGTATTGGCTACCGACAAGGACATAGTGCGGTCCAGGGAGCATATGCTCGAGCTGTCGCCGGCAGACACCAAACTGCGCGATCGGATGCTGGCGATTCTGGAGAAGGCGGGACTGGAGGCGCCTTCGCTTGATCAGCTTCTGGAATCCGCCGCCGTCGCAGCGTCACAGCGGGCGCATGGAAGAAAGATCTTACAGCTACTGCTCGACAGCGGGACTGTGGTCCGGGTACAGAACGAGATGTTTTTTCACGCGGAGGCGTTGAAGAATCTCACTGAGTCGCTTCGTCGATATGGAAGCGAGCATGAGCCTGACCGTTTAATTGATGTAGCTGCGTTTAAGGATATGGCTGGGGTGTCCCGCAAGTATGCGATTCCATTGCTGGAGTATTTCGACCTCGCACACGTTACCCGCCGCGCCGGCGACAAGCGAATTATTCTGAAATAGCCTGGTAGGACAGACATTCCTGTCTGTCGGACGTGGGATTGAGACCTCTATCTACCCACAGAACTCCAGCAAAAGTCCGACAGACAGGAATGTCTGTCCTACAAGTGCGAGCTTGGTGAAATCCTCTACTGAAACACTTGCGTTCCTCGATGTGGGGCGTTAACATGCAGCTCACTTGATAGCGTTTGGCTTTTCAGTAAACCTTCACAGCGACTCAGTCCAGGAGGTAAAGAAATGTCAATAAAAGAGAAAGTAGCCGCGATAGTAGGGGTCGTTGCGGCTTTGGGTTCGATCTACTTCTTCTATAAGTTTGTCACTGATGCGGCAGGCGTTAGTCATGCAAAAGGCTGGTATGCGCTGGGATTGGCCGCAGTCGCATTTGTTTGCGGACTGCTCTACTTCCTGGGCCACGTCAATAAGGAAGAGGAGATTCACATTACGCAATAAGCATTCAAACCTCCGCTCCTCCTCCTTAGGTTGTGATCGGACGGTTTGGCCCCGACACGCTTGATTGCGCACGACCTTTAGCATCACTCGACTGAATTCTTTGACGCCGTTTGTGCACAAGTGCGCAAACGGCGCTTGGTTTGTAATAGCCACGAAATCAGATTGGAGACCGGAATGGTATTGGCCTTGATGATAATTCTTGCGCAAACGGAAACGACCTTTCGCGAGCCGAGCTATTTTGCTCCAACGATCATGGCGACGTTTCTCGTTGGCGCCGTGGTTTCACTGGTTGCCGCGGTGCTCGGGTTCGCGCGGGCCAAAGCCTTTGGCCCTTCAGCGCGATGGTTTTCATTTGCGGCCGTTTGCCTGATTCTGTTTCACGTGCAATTTTTGGCGCTGGGCTTTGGTGTACTTACCAAAGACAACAGTTTGGTATTCACGATCCTGACGTTTTTCAATTTCTTTATTCTGCTGGCCGCGGTTTGCCTTGTCATTGGCTTTGTTCGTTTGACTAGTCCGCGGTGAAAAAACGGGTGCCAGGTGCCGGGTGTCAGGTGCCGGTTACTTGCTGGCGTGTCCTTCGAATCCCGTCTGCCAACACCCGACACCCGACACCCGACACCCGGTACCCGAGTTTTTGATGCTTAAGAAAATCTATGCAATGGCGGCCTCGCTCGCGCTTGTAGTGAGCGCGGCGTTTTTTATCTCCTGCGCCGGGGAGTCCACCAATCGAACCGGCTCAGGTTCATTTGTGAAGACGCGCGGTAGCCAATTCGTTATCGATGGTCGCCCGTTTCGATTTGTTGGTGCCAACGTCGCGCTGATGTATCGCGACGAAGATCGTGCTCGCATGCCGGAAACCTTGGCCCGTGCGTCACAGGCCGGCATTCGCGTGGTCCGCGTTTGGGCATCGGGTGAAGGTGGGCCAAAGGACCTTGGCCCGCTGTCGGATTTCGCCGATTGGCCGCGTAACCATCCCTTTCGCTGGGCGCCCGGCCAATGGAATGAAGAAGCGTTTGTTCATCTCGACAAGATCATCGCTGAAGCCTCTAGAAATAACATCCTCGTGAAGTTATGCCTGGCTAACTGGTGGCGCGATACCGGGGGGGTTACACAGTATCTTCGTTGGGCCGGAATCAACGATGCAGCCGACGACAATCTTCCGTTCGGCATTGATCCGCACCGCGCGATGCTCTTCTATACCAATGAAGAAACACGCCGGCTATATCGCGAGCATATTGAGAAGTTAGCTACTCGCCGCAACACGATCACGGGCACTCTTTACCGGGACGATCCAAACATCTTTGGCTGGGAACTGATCAATGAAGGTCAGGCCGTGACCGGTCGCTGGTCCGAACGGCGTGCATGGATCGCGGAGATGAGCGCGTATCTAAAGTCGCTCGATCCTAACCATATTATTACTCCCGGCACATGGGGTTATCGGACCGCGACTGAGAGACGAGAATGGCTTCTAGATCATCAGTTGCCAAATATTGACTACTGCGATGTTCACAATTACCCGCGGCCCGATACCAACAGTTTTGTCGACTCGCCTGCAGCAATGCGAGAGTTTGTAGACAACCGTGCCGCCGCTGCGTTTTCGCTCAAGAAGCCGCTGGTCTTCGGAGAGTTTGGCATGGGGCCTGAAGGCTTCAACGGTTTCTCCCAAACCGAATGGTTTCGCGCATTTTTCGAAAGCAATGTTCGCGCGGGCGCGGCAGGTGCGATGTTTTGGATTTTGACGCCTGATTCGGCGCGGGGCTACGGGGTAAGTTATACGACGCCCCGCGATGAAGGTGTGTTCGCCGAGATTAGTCGCGCAGCGCAAATGTTTCGTTCATTGGCCTCAGCCGAGCCGCCGGACAGATTGACTCATCCGGGGCGTCATCTTATTCCGCGACAGTTTGCCTGGTCGCGTAACGAAGGTGATCCCGCGACAGCTCCGGCGAGTTTTTTGCGCGAAGACAAGTCAATCCTTTACCGCTTCAAACCTCAAATGGCCGCGAGCGCAAGGTTCGAGAAAGAAGGGAGTGGCATTGGATACATTTGGGGCTTTGGGATGGGACATCTGGATTACGTGGTTCCCGAGCGCGAAGATCGCCGGCGCATCAGCCAGGTAATCGTTCGTGCCTATATGCAACCCGTGCCACCGATTGATGCCAGGCCTGAAGACATCAAAACGCGCGTGACGCTTTTCATTAACGGGACCGATTGCGGATCGCGGCTGGTGTCGTTCCATCAACCAGGAACGCCACCGGAAATTCAGCAGTGGGTGGTTGATAAGTATCTGGTGCGATTGCGCGCAACGCGTGGATTGCCGCTGCGAATTCGTTTCGCGGTAACGACTGAAGCTGACTGGGCTTATGGCGTGAACATCTCAAACTGGCCGGAGGGCTATGAAGCTGGGGATACGAAGCCGGTTGAGGTTGAGGTGCGACGGTAATTGGTCGAGCTCAAGCAAAACTTCTTGCATTTCACGTTAGACGGGGTGCTGCGTCAGGAACTAGACTATCGTCGTAAGCAGCAATACCTTAGGAGGAAGTTATGGCTAAGTTGGAATCTGCATTAAGTCTGGAGCAAATACTTGATGGAATCCGTCACCTGAGTGAGCAGGAGCAAAGAGCCTTGGCGGCTTCTGTACTGGCAGATCCGTCTATAGAAAGTTTCGTTGAGGAGATGGATGACAGTCTAAGTTGTGAGCGAGTCAGCAAAGAGGGGCCACCCGAACCCTTCTTACCCGATAAACTGAACGAGCATGTTTGATTTGCTTCAGCGCCATTACGCCGCCCGTCAACTGCGCCAGTTGCGCAAGAATCATCACCCGCTAATCAAAGCCATTTCCGAAGCCATAACCGAGCTTGCTCAAAATCCACGTCCGGCGGGTGCAACCCGGCTTGTTAACCGTGCTGAATGGAGAATAAGAGTGGGTGATTTCCGCGTTCTTTATGAAATAGACGACGTCCGCCGAACCGTCACGATAGTTACAGTTGCCAATCGACGCGATGTTTACAAGTAGCGAATCGACGCGATGTTTACAAGTACGCGACCCGCGCAATCAATCAAACCACATCCTGCCGCAAGAACCCACCCGCTATCGAGGCTGTGTGAAAACTGAAGGTACGAGTGAATAACGCTGAAAGCGTTCGCTAATTCCAGCCCAGGGTTGCGCTTTGGCAACCCTGGGAACGAAGCATTCATTTTTAGAAGACGCAACTCTGAAGGAGTTGCCTCGCCAA
>JBGTCM010000481.1:0-3102 GCA_041748795.1 Pyrinomonadaceae bacterium | reverse complement strand
ATCCGGGGCGTGCGCGCACGGGTGCGCGCACGCGCGCATCTGGCTAAGTGATTGATTATGTTTAAGAACGGCCCTCTGCGTTAAGGAGATAGCAACCTTCGTAAGCGCCGTCGGCTGGCTTCGGGAGGAACAACCCCGCAGCGACCTCCGGCTGCTCGTCGGGCCCATCATATCTGTCATGGTTGTCTGCATCGCGCGCCAGCTGCGGTCGCCGTGACAACCGAACCTGGTCGTCCGGTTTGCGCCAAGAAGTGGACCTTCGCCACTCAACGCAGAGGGTGGGAAGCGGACTGACGTGTATGCCCCATTGAGTTTGCAGGAACCTGAAACAACAGACGTCCGCTCGATAAGGCGCTACGAAGCGTCGTCTTCATCCCCGGTGTCTTCGTCGTAGTCCTCTTCGTATTTTGTCTTGAGATGCGAAATCAGATCAGGGGTGATCCAGTGATGGCCATAACCAGAGACATTCTTGTAGTGCCTGTTCCTAAACGACCCAAGAGAAGACTTGAACTGTACCATAACAAGAACTGCATCGCTGACTTGCGGTAAGTCATCGTCATCTAGTACGTCTAGGTATTTGGCGTCTGGCTCTCCATCCAAAACCGTCAACAGATTTCGGAGAACACGATTCACGATCTTTACCTTGCCCGCGTTCATAGTCGCCTCCGGCTTCTTCTTCGATAACTCCTTCACTTCATTGAGCAATGCTGAAAAGACATCATGACTCGCTTCGTACTCCGCCACCCTTCCGCGCGTAGTCACGTTGGGGAAATGGTAGTCATCCTCAAATGCCATTACTTTCTCCCTATTTTCGTTGGCGGACCAGAGCTGATGTCGCTTGCTTTGCCATGAACAACATAATACCAGCCGCTGTATCCGTTCACTACGCTACGCACCACGTTGTCGGAGCGAAAACGTTCGGCCTCCTCCATATATTGGGCGATAACCATGGTGACGTCGCTGGTAGACGGAGCGTCGTCAGCGTCAAAATGGTCAAAATCTTCGAACGGCTTATACTTGCCACCAAGCACGCCATTGCCAATAAACAAGACTCGGTTGATCAACTTAAGCTTGAACGCATTGACAGCATCGTTCGGGCTCTTTTTCGCAAGTGCACCAATCTCTGCGTAAAGCCCTTGAAGTTGACCCACTAGCTTTTCTAACCGTTCGACATCTTCTTTGCTGTTCATGCTTTTCCCCTATGGGCAAGCGCGGCGAAACTCGACGTACTTCTTGTTCAAGATGTCCAGCGGCGCGCGTTGTTTGCTATCGAACACCTCAACCATCTGCTCAACGTCCGCGTCGGTGAGGGTGATCACGGCCTTCCGTTGCCCGGCCCAAAGATTAACGGTCCGAGTAAATTCGGCCTTCTTCAGTGGCGTTCGCGTAACGACGACCCCAAAGTGTCCAAGCTCGTGAGTCAGGTATCGGTTGATCTGGTCGATATGCGTGCGCTCGATCGCCGCAACGTTCTTCATTTCGAAAGCTATCTGGCGGGAACCATAGTCATCCATCAACTCCTGAAGAAGGGGCGTCGAGCGGGTGTTGTAGAAGATCAGGTCGCGGATCGACACGCCATCTTCCGTGCGCGCTTGCTCCTTTGCAAAGTCGAGGCTTGGATAGAACAGCGAGGGAAGGAGCCGCCCAACCATTTGTTCATACTTCAAATCTGCGCCGTTAGTTTTTCCGGTCGGGAGTTTCTTGATCTCGGCGAAAACACGTCTGGCTGACGTAACGGGGATTTGAGAGAACAAGGGGTCGTTCGCGCAATCGTCAGCGGTGCGCTCTTTGAGTTTGATATAATGGTCAATAACGCCGTAGTTTTGGCGATTATAGCCCAGAACTTTAACCCGTGTCAGTTCTTCCGGTTTGTGAGAAATTTCGTCCTGCGGGCAGTGCTTTTCGAAGTAATCATCATAGCTGATCCACGGCGCAAACCGCAGCCACCGCTTCGGGACGAAGATGATCGGTGAGTCGTTCTCAGGATGCACAGGTAAAGTGAGACCGTCCTCGCGTTTAAACGTGTTCGAGCGATGGTCATAGACATGCTCTACGGCGCAGTGCTGAGTTGGCACGCTAAGTTTGCGGCATTGGTCGATTGTAAAATCAATCAGGAATGACTTAAGGAAATTGCAACCTAGGTCCGAAACTCGATCTTTTGATATTCCCTCGACAAAGAACTGTATTTCCTCAAAGTGACGAAACCCGCTTTGCTGGTATCGCGGAGTCGCCTTAAACAAGTCGATGATCTCGCGTGCCTTGTCTGCTCCAATCCGCTTCCCTTTTCGCTTCAGGGACGTACCCAAGCCGACTTCGTCGCATTCCGACGCTATTATCAACGTTTCAATCGCCTGTGCCTCTTTGCCCTGTGCGGCGAGAAAGCCGAGGTGATTGAAGGCGTTGATTAAGCCCGTATGAAGTGCCTGATCTTGCTGCGAAGGCGAGCGCCAAAGCATGAAGGGGTCAAGATAGAGAGGGATATCTTCGTCCAGAAACGGAATCGCGAAATCGAGATCGACCTGTGCGGCGTGAATCCCGTGATAATCGGTAAGACGAGGACGAATGAGCACCGTGACCGCCGTATGCTGGGGTGTGACAGCGGAAATGATACCAAATATTGTGTCAGTGATGCAACCCGCGGCGAGTCACTGATCAGGCCTACCTGGCTTGATCATCGTTACACGCTGCCAAACTGATGTCTCTGTCGTGATGTCACGCCATGATGGAAGAGCTGAGTCCGATTGGCGCACCGTCTCTGGTGTTCCAATCAGGGGCTTTCGCCGCCTGTCGTTCGAGTGGCAGCTTCCGGGAGCACCTCCTTGCTGCACGACTATCACATGATCGGCGGCTCTGCGCCCGGTCGCTGCCACCTGACAACGAGAGGCGGACGCCCGCTCGGGGGCCGGTTTGCGGCCGTCGCGCGCGGCAAAAGAGAGCGGCTCCGCGCGAGACGGCGGGGGTTCAGGCCGGGCTGTACATGCGCTCGATCTCCTCGAGCACGAGATCCATCAGCGCGCCGCTGGCCTCCTTGCCGGTGAAGTGCAGACACCAGCCGTCGCGGGTCATCGAGCGGCGGATGACCACGCCGGCACGCGGGATCAC
>JBGTCM010000480.1:0-9877 GCA_041748795.1 Pyrinomonadaceae bacterium | reverse complement strand
AACGCATTGAGGTTCTGAAGATCTGCTCGAGGATCGTCGTATGGAGTCTCGAGGATGAAGGCGGCGTGTGCGAGTTTCGGGTGGCGAGCCACACGCCTAAGAGCGTCGCTGCCGATGTGACCCTCGCCAATGTGCCAGTGTCGATCCACGCTCGAATTGTAAGGCGCGCGGGAATCGTTGAAATGAATGGCGCGAACATTCCTGGTCTTCACTGTGCTCTGGAGTTTGTCGATTAACGCCTCCAGACCATCCTCTTCGCGGATGTCATAACCAGCAGTGAAGGCGTGGGCGGTATCGAAACAAACACCCAAATTCAGTTTCGCACAGCCATCCATAATCTCGCGTAGATGTTCGAAGCGATGGCCGATGCACTCGCCCTGTCCCGCTGTGTTTTCCAACAGGATTCGCATCTTTCCCATCGGTATCCGGCGAGTGGCAAATTTGAGACTATCGATACAGGTACGAATTCCGTCAGCTTCGCAAGCGCCCCGTGCGCTTCCCGGATGCAC
This sequence comes from Pyrinomonadaceae bacterium, assembly GCA_041748795.1. Taxonomy (GTDB): domain Bacteria; phylum Acidobacteriota; class Blastocatellia; order Pyrinomonadales; family Pyrinomonadaceae; genus PSRF01. The sequence continues at coordinate 9,368 of JBGTCM010000480.1, read as the reverse complement.
AACCAGGTAATCAACTCCGAGCAATAGCGCGCGTTTAACTTCTTCGCGAAAAGACGCCCGCGACTTTTGCAGAATCACGTCATCGGCCGCGGCAAGGTTAACGAGATAGTTGCAGTGAATAGCTACGGGCGAGAGTTTGGTAGCGCGGCGTGTCGTCTTAAACAAAGCAATGTCGGCCGAGGTCAGCGGCTTCGCCATCCAACCTCGTGGATTACGCGAAAAGATTTGTACCGTGTCGCAGCCTACGTCTCTGGCAACAATAAGCGCGTTGTGAAGCCCACCTTTGATTGGAGCGTGGAAGCCGATCCTGGGCCGCTTGAGTTTACCCATGCAAGTTCTTTTCGAGGACGGACAAGCACCCATCGGCCGGCGCACTCCAAGAGGACTACTTCTGCGCCTCCATCACACGCAGCATGTTGCCGCCGAGAATCTTCTCGATATCACTTTCCGAATAGCCACGTCGCAAGAGTTCCCTGGTCAGGTTTGGCAGTTGAGATACGTCGGCGAGGTCGTTTAGCGTTGCCTGCACGCCGTCGAAGTCTGAACCCATTCCCACGTGGTCAATCCCGACCAGCTTCACAACATGGTCTATGTGATCGACAAGCCGCGAGACAGTGACCGGCGGCAGTCGCTTCGCATACTCTTTCCGTCGCACCTCGTCACGCGCGATTTTCTTGTGGGCCACGTCGCCCTTCTCTTCTTCCGAGGCACGCCGGACCATCGTCGCAATCTCTGCATCAACTCTCTTCTTCTTTTCGCTCCAGCCAGGCTCGATGTGTTCGGGATAGAAGATAACGTTGACGACGCCGCCCGCCTTGGCGAGTGCACGGATCATGTCATCAGTAAGATTTCGCGGAACGTTCGCAATGGCGCGGCAGCCGGAATGTGTTGCGACCACCGGCTTCGAGGAAGTGTTCACTATGTCCCAGAACGTCGGATCCGACACGTGTGAAACATCCACCATCATCCCCAGCCGGTTCATCTCTCGAACGACCTGCTTGCCGAAATCGTTTAGTCCGCGAGTGGCGCCGACTTCGTCCCCCGAAGATCCGGCCCAAGTTGTGCTCACACTCCACGCCGGCGACATGTAGCGCACACCCATCTTGTAGTAACGCTCCACATTCTCCAGTTTCTCGTCGATCGCGTAACCTCCCTCGAGGCCAGTCAGGGCAGCCAACTTCCCGGCCGCAGCAATACGACGCACGTCGGCGGCTGAACCCGCAAATTCCCAGGTATCCGGATGTCGTTCGACAAGCTCGCGTACTGCCGCGATTTGAATATCCGCACGCTTCATGGCGCCGGGCCCACCTCCGCCAAAAAGCTGAGGCTCAACCCAGATGGAAAAGAATTGCGCATCCAGGGCCCCTTCGCGTGCCCGCACGGTGTCGAAATGACCATCAGGAAGTCGCTGCATCAAGTCAACCTTCTCGTCGACCATGCGTTGGGTGGTGTCGGCGTGCATGTCAACAGCGATGGCCCGGCGATGAACAGCAAGGAGATCGTTGGTCTTTGTGTCTGCAGAAGTTGATGTCTTTGACGTTTCAGGTTTTTCTGTCATGCGACAATGGATTGAGAACGTAGCAATCAGAATCAATAACGTAAACTTCAGGCAGCGACTTAAACTCTGACGGCCCTTCACAGGAAAGCGACCAGAATTAACAATCTTTGCTATTTGTTGAAGCATTTTTGATGGTACTTGCCGCACCTTTCTGAATCAAGTGCACCTTGCCAAGCCAAGCAAAATTACTGTATCGTGGCCCGTACCGATAACCAAGACGCGCTCCGTCCGAAATGACAAATCTTCCTGTGGAACAGGTTCATAGGAACTGTTTCTGCACGCGATTGAAGTTCAGCTTCCTCGCCGCTCGTTTCATAAGCTAATTCATTGAAGGAGTAGAACGGTATGTTCTCAAAAGAAGGCAAAGCGAAAGATGTGGCAACTCCTCGCGTATGTGACGTCGTGTGGCATGACGGCCAGTTTATCGACTGGAACGACGCGCGTGTGCACGTGATGTCGCATGTTCTCCATTATGGTTCAAGCATTTTCGAGGGCATTCGCTGTTATGCGACCAAAGATGGTCCAGCGATCTTTCGTTTGAAGGAACACATGCAGCGCTTTCTTAATTCGGCAAAAATCTACCGCATGGACCATCGATGGAAGTTGGATGATTTGTGCAACGCATCGATAGACCTGGTTAACCGCAGCGGACTTGAACAGTGTTACATCAGGCCGATCCTCTTTCGCAGTTTGGACGAAGCACGACCTGCGTTTGGTGTAAACCCATTTCCCAACCCGTTAGCCTGTTACATCGGGGCCTGGGATTGGGGCAAATACCTTGGCGACGAAGCCATTGAAAAAGGTGTAGACGTTTGTGTCTCGACCTGGAACCGTCTGACGCCAAACTCAATGCCGGCGATGGCTAAAAGCGGCGCCAACTACATGAACTCGCAGTTGATTAAGATGGAAGCCTTGCTCAATGGGTTTGCCGAAGGGATTGCACTCGACGATCGGGGTTACGTTTCAGAAGGATCCGGCGAGAACATCTTCGTCGTGAGCGGAGGAATTGTCTTAACTCCCCCATTGTCTTCCTCAATTCTTCCCGGAATTACCCGCGACAGCGTGATCCAGATTTGTCATGAGCTCGGTATCACCGTAAAAGAGCGCACCATTCAACGAGCAGCGCTATACGTTGCCGATGAGCTTTTCTTCTCCGGCACAGCCGCGGAAATTACCCCAATCCGATCCGTCGATCGAATTACGGTGGGAGCGGGAGGACGCGGAGAAGTCACGGAAAGAATTCAAAGCGCCTTCTTCGACGTGACCAAAGGAGAACGCAAAGCACCAGGTGATTGGCTGACCTACGTCAAGGCATCGAAAAATTTACAACCGGGAAGCAACGGTCAAACGGGACGTGCTAAAGGTGTGACTCCAAGTTCGAACTCACGGACTGAGCCGGTTTTGAAATACCAAACAGCAGCAATTGACTAAGGAAGTGTAGCTTAAGTGCAAATCAGCAGCAGGCCAGGCAACTGGCCTGCTGCTTTTTTAGAAACCGAATAGCGCCCGTGTTGAAATCCTAAAACTTAACTTTAACGCTCGAACTCATGCTGTATGTCCTTGTAGAACGAGCCGAGTGCCTTCATGCGATCCATGGCCTTCTTCTTTTCGGCCGGCGACATTTTCTGAATGAGCGTGCGAAGACGATCACGCACGGCCTCAAACGGTGGCGGGTCGGGCAGGGTGAGGTCCACGTAGACAGTTCCGGTTAGTACCAGTGCGAGCGGATCGATAGTCGCCTCCAACCCAATGTCAGGACGTCGAGGTGGAGGATAAGCCGGCCAAACCGCGCAGCTCGCCGTCGGCATACCCAAGCCATCCACGCGCGCCCAGGGAGAGTCGTTGAAATCACTGAGAGCAGACCAGGCTACCGCCGCAGCTTTGCGGAAGACCATAGGGCGGGCCAAATCGGCCCACGATTGATTGCCTGTATTACTTCGGTTGGCGTGAATGTGCAGGTGCGGTCGAGAGGAAGCTCCGGAGTTTCCCGCAAGACCGAGAAAGTCGCCTGTATCAACCTGGGCTCCCGTCCTCAGCAAATCCTCATTCAACGAGCCTTCCTGCATATGCGCGTAAAGAATAGTCTCGTTTCCGGTGGTAATTGTGAAGAAGTTACCGTTGCCATGGCCGATTGCATCGATTCGGGCCCGTATCCCTCTTGAGAGAGTTCCACTTGCGCGCTGATTCCCGGGAAAGTCGTTCAACCAGTGTGTGACTTCACCAGCGGCCACCGCGTAGATAGATTTGCCCCATATGCGATGATGTTCATTCCGTGAGCCCCAGTCTGATTCCCCATTCGTATTTGATTTCAAAAGATCGTATTCGCCGCCATTACTTACACCAACCCCAACGTCGTACGCGAACATTTGCTCCCGCGTTTGAGCGTGACTTGTTCCATGCACCTGCCAATATTCACCCGGCTCCAGATCATCAACACGCCCCCAAAACCGATAGCTTCCGGTAGGCGTAGGATTAACGTGTGGCACCAGATCGGTTCGGATTACTGCTGGTTGAGGAAAGCCGTCCGCTGATATCTCAAGCTTGAGTCGCGGCGACTGCGGGATCGCAAAAACGTAGTCATCTTCCTGGATCCACGAAATAGAACTACCGACACCAAGTGGTGACTGGTCTGCTGCTGGCAGGGTAACGGGGAAAGTTTTCGCCGCCGTACCCGGTATCGAGATTTTTATCTCATTAATCCGAATAGCGTTGCTGCCATTGTTGGTGATCCGGATTCGTAGATTGAGCAATCCCGTCGCGTCGTCGCCGGCCACAGCCGGCGCACAGCGAAGAAAATGAACTATTTCGTTTTCACTCGGCTCGATTACAGCGGTAACGTTTGGGTAAAGCACAGTTGGAGAACTCATTCGGGCCTCCTTGGTATGTGAAGTTATGCGCCAGCATGGCAGGTACGCACCGCTAAATCAAGCCCGGACTTTTGCGGTAAATCATTCCGATTCCTGGGATTTTAGAAGATCGGACGTTTGCGATCGAATCCTGCCCTTTCCTCAGTCCCTCGTGGCCCACACACCGTAGGACCAAATCGTTAAACGTTGACGCTACTTCGTCGAAAAGGCTACTATCGGTATGACATCATCAGTTTAACTGGTGATGCGCCCCGCAAGTTGGCCCAGCGCCAGTCCAGCTACAAAAATCCAATCTTCTGAGTTTCCCGAAAGGTCAGTCCGAGCATGTCTGTAAAAATTGACGAGTTATTGCGCGTGGCAACCGGCCATGGCGCTTCCGACCTTCACCTCAAGGTCGGCGCGTTTCCGGTAATGCGAATCGCGGGCGAACTTCATCCCGTCGCAGACGCACCGCGCCTGAAGCCGGAAGATACGCTGGATATGGCTTTCGCGATTATGTCGAACCGTCAGAAGCAGCGCTTTAAAGAAGTCTCAGAAGTTGATATCGGTTACGGTGTATCAGGCCTGGGAAGGTTTCGCGCGAATATTTTTCAGCAACGCGGCACTGTAAGCATCGTCTTGCGCGTTATTCCGGACCACACGAAGAATGTCAGCCAGCTGGGCTTACCCCCCGCGATCGACCGCATCGCCGAAGAACGGCGTGGCCTCATTCTGGTGACCGGCGCCACCGGCTCAGGTAAGTCGACTACGTTGGCGGCGATGATTGATCGGATCAATTCGTTGCGCAGCGGACACATTGTAACTATTGAAGATCCTATCGAGTTTCTCCATCGCGATAAGAAGTCGTTTGTTAGCCAGCGCGAAGTGGATGTTGACACGCGGTCTTTTGCTGAAGCATTGCGTGGTGCAATGAGACAGGATCCGGACGTAATTCTCGTCGGCGAGATGCGTGACTATGAAACGATTGAAACTGCGCTGACCGCGGCGGAAACGGGTCACCTGGTGCTCTCCACTCTGCATACGCTTGACGCTACTGAAACGGTGATGCGCATCGTGTCGAGCTTTCCCTCACACCAGCAGAAGTCTGTGCGTATCCAACTCGCGGGAATTCTGAAGGCGGTTGTATCTATGAGACTTGTGCGCGCAGCTAAAGGTGCAGGGCGAGTTCCGGCAGTTGAGGTTATGGTCTCCACTGGTTTGATTCGCGACTACATCGTCAATGAAGACAAGACGTCACTGATCCGGGAGGCAATTGCCGCCGGCGCGTCGCAATATGGAATGCAGACCTTCGATCAGTCGCTGTTTCACCTGTTCCAATCGGGCCTCATCGGCCGCGAGGAAGCATTGCATAACGCCAGCAACGCTGATGAATTCAAGATGCGAATGTCCGGCATTCTTTCCGCTGAACAGGCGATGAATAGCATGAGGTCCGCGACGCCAACTCCACGACCCTCTTCTCCGCACCATGAAATCGAGAACTTTGTGAAACACTAGAGAAGTACCAGAAGGCAGAAGGCAGAAGGCAGAAAGCAAAGGCAAAAGGCAGTAAGAAAGACAGATTGCGCTTTCTGCTTTTTGCTTTCTGCTTTCTGCCTTCCGCTTACTGCTTACTGATCGGCGAGCGTCGACAACGGCGGCGTCGGCAAGTCGAAGGCGCGCGGATTCTCTCCAATGATTGCGGCGGCGAAAAAGGCAGGAACATACCCCGCGCTTTCTTTGCGAAACTGCTCGTCCAGTTTGTCGCGGTGAGCAAACAGTGTCCAAAAGTTTCTTTGGTAGTTATCGGTGTCTCTCAATTCGCGCAATGCGTTTCTGACTCCTTCGGGGCCGCGATTATAACTAAGCAAAACCAGCGTCAGGCTTTGAGAATCCTCGCCCAATTCCGCCATCCGATCTGCGATGTAATGCGCGGCGGCGGGGGCCATCTTTTCGACATCACACATCTCGTCACGCGCGACACCATACTGACGAGCGGTTCCCGGTAGAAACTGAAAAAGCCCTTTCGCACCGGCGGTGTTCTCATAACAACTATGATAATTCGACTCAACTACCGGAAGATAAATGCCAATAATTACCGGAACCTTGCGGGCCGCGAAAGAACGCGCGATTAAGGGCACATGAGTTTGTGCGCGGCTGAAGGTCGCCTTCAATCCTTCTCCACTTACGTCATTGGGCTGGCCAAGCGACACATATGAATCCACATAGGTCTTGATTGCGCGAAGCGCTTCGTCGTTAAGCTTAACCGGGCGGTCACCCATCATCGCCGAGACGCGCTGCTCCTGTTCGCTGATAAAGGCGAGTTGCTCAGGTTCACTCATTTGCAGATAAGCTTTTGTCGATAACGCGGCTGACGGAGGGTTGACGATATTTGCTTCCCGGTGCACGGGTCGCTTCAGCGTAATTGCACCAACAACGAGGGCCAGCATCAACGCACACCCTGCAGCCACGATTACCCGCGCACGGAACCTGGGATTCTGAGTCGTTAGTCCACGGCCGACCGTTACCGAGGGTATATCAAGGCTTCCCTGTTCCCTGACGCGTTTCAAATCGCTCAACATTTCGTCCGCCGTCGCGTAGCGTTCTGTTCGATCCTTGCGCAGCGCTTTATCAACGATGAATCGCAATGACTGCAACTCAGATTCATCGTCCGACACTTCGAGAGACTCAGGCTCGCGTTCGAGAATACTTACCAGGCTGTCCATGCGTGTGGCGCCGGTAAATGGCAGACGTTTTGCCAGCATCTCGTAAAGCAGCACTCCCAAGCTCCAAATATCAGTCCGGTGGTCCACCTCCACCGCACGTGCCTGTTCCGGGGACATGTAATTGACAGTTCCCATTACTACGCCGACCTCAGTATGTATGCGCGCGTCTGCCTCAGTATTGCGATCGCCTGAACTTTCGTGCTCGACAAGTTTTGCAATGCCAAAGTCGAGAACCTTCACGAGGCCGTCAGCACGCCGCATAATATTTTCAGGCTTGATGTCACGGTGAACGATACCCGCTTTGTGTGCCGCGGCGAGCGCCGAAGCGATTTGCATAGAGACATCGATAATTTCATCGACCGCAAGATTGCCAATTAGTTCTCGTAGCGTCTGGCCATCAATGAATTCCGTGGCAATGAAATGTATGTCTTCGTACTCACCGACTTCGTGAATGGTAAGGATGTTCGGGTGGTTTAAAGCAGAGGCGGCGCGTGCTTCTCGTTGGAAGCGACGCAGTCGAGCGTCGTCCACGGCTAAATATGCAGGCAGGGTTTTCAACGCCACGGCGCGATTGAGACGGCAGTCGTGTGCAAGGTAAACGTCACCCATGCCGCCGCTGCCGAGGCATTCAATGATCCTGTATGGACCAACGTCACGCCCAACGCTTTCGCCGAGAAGTATATGCGCGTCTTCGGCAATGGCCGGTTGTTCTATAAAGTCGCCGGCCACATCATGCGCGGTGATGAGCAAACTTGCTTCCCGTTTCAAATCTTCATCGTCCGCACATATCTCCTCAAGGAAAGAGGCACGCTCCCGCGCAGGCAGATCAAGGGCACCCTGCAAGACCTCTTCTACTTGTTGCCAGCGTTCGGGAGTCATACGAATAGTGATAGGTCACAAGTAACAAGTGGCATGTAAGCAACATCACCCGTCACTTCTTCTGACCTTTCACTTGTCACCTGTCACTTGTCACCGCTTTATAGAGCCACGCTTTCGCAGCGCGCCAATCGCGCCGCACTGTCATCAAAGAAATCTCCAGAACTTGTGCGGTCTCCTCCAGACTCAATCCGCCAAAGTATCGCAACTCAACTACGCGCGCTTTGCGCGGATCGAGTTTCGCCAGATCACTGAGCGCTTCATCCAGACCGACCAATTCGTCCGCCCGCTGCTCGGACATCTCAAGTGAGACATCATCAAAAGGCACCCTCTGCGCATGGCCTCCACGTTTCGCGTAAAGGCGGCGGCGCGCATGATCAATCAATACGTTCCGCATCACCTGTGCGGTGACGGCGAAGAAATGCGAACGGTTCTGCCATTCGATACTCTTCGTACCGGCGAGTCTTAAATATGCTTCGTTAACGAGAGCGGTAGTTTGTAATGTATGACCGTCGCGTTCACGACGCACATAACGGTGCGCTATTCGCCGCAATTCGTCGTAGACCAGCGGCGTCAGCTTATCGAGCGCGGTTTTGTCACCCTCACGCCATTCGATAAGGAGCTCCGTCAGGTTATCAGCGGAAAGCGTGGCCATCATTTGATCGATTCTAACACCGCTTGTCGCTCAAACTGTGTGTGCCAACTTCGGTTTGTTATTTCCGTCGTACGCGCCAAAATTCTTTGACAGTTTCAATGAACATACCGACGTCGATTTCTCGCTAGCAGTTTTCCTTGAACATTTTCGCCGGCATTCCTCGCTTAATTAATTGAGAGTGGCGAACTATCAAATCTAGAAAGGAAGCAGGAATAAAGATGAAGCTCCAAAAGTTGGTTTTATTAATAGCGGCCGCGATGATTTCAGTGACAATGTGCAGCGTAAACGTATCGGGTCAAACGGACAAAACTTATCAGCAGATGTCACGCGCGGAACGTTCGGCATTCGTGGCCGCGCAGGCGAGACGGATCGCGCGCGAGATATCGGGACGTGAGTATGAATTTACCGCGGCTTTTGACGAGGACATTCAACAGGCGGTCAACAATTACACACACCGTCTGGGAAGTTCATCCAAACGCGATGTTCGCGTAGCCTTCGAGCGGATCCCAGCCCATGCTCCAACAGTCATGGCGCCATTCCGCGCGCGGAATCTTTCACCACTCCTCGGGTTGTATATACCGTTTGTTGAGTCGGAATACGTGAACATCGATTCGCCGAACAAGATGGGCGCCGTCGGCATGTTTCAGTTTCTTCCGAAAACTGGCGAGCGTTTCGGTCTATCGCCACTGGACCTTTTGGACGTGGCAAAA
>JBGTCM010000479.1:0-5412 GCA_041748795.1 Pyrinomonadaceae bacterium | reverse complement strand
ATGTTTCGAATTGGCATCGGTAACGACACGCACCGGCTGGTTGAGGGTCGGCCGCTGGTCCTCGGCGGAGTGCATATAGAATCAGATCGAGGTGGCGAGGGGCACTCCGATGCTGATGCGTTATTGCATGCGATTGCTGACGCGATACTCGGCGCACTCTGCGAAGGCGATCTGGGAATGCATTTCCCCGACAATGATCCGCAATGGCGAGACGCCGATAGTTTGCATTTACTGTCGCGAGTAATTTGGCTGGCACACGAGCGCGGCAGTCAGGTGGTGAACGTCGATGCAACGATAATGCTGGAAGCACCGAAGCTCAGGCCATATATTTTTTCCATGCGCGAGAAGATAGCGGAGGTCCTGGGCGTGGACCCTTCACGCGTTAGTGTGAAGGCGAAGACTTCTGAAGGCCTCGACGCAGTCGGGCAGCGACTTGCTGTTTCCGCTCAAGCGGTTGTGATGATGACGAGCGGTTGAGGAAAACAGATTGAGACCGCAGGACGTAATTCGTAAGAAACGCGACGGCGAGCATCTCACGCGTGAAGAAATAGAATTCTTCATCGATGGCGTGACGAAAGGGACCATTGCCGACTACCAAATCAGCGCGTTGCTGATGGCCATCTATCTGAACGGCATGGACGACTCCGAGCAGGAGACGCTTACGGACGCCATGCTTCATTCCGGAAACACCCTCGATTTTTCAGCTATCGACAAACCAAAAGCAGATAAGCATTCCACCGGCGGTGTTGGCGACAAGACGTCGCTATTAATTGCGCCCATGGTAGCGGCTTGCGGGGTCTGCGTGCCGATGATTTCCGGCCGCGGATTGGGCCACACAGGCGGAACGCTGGATAAACTCGAATCTATTCCGGGTTATCGCGTTGATCTAAGTGCCGCTGAGTTTGAGCGGGTGCTAAAGACTGTTGGCTACGCAATGTCAGGGCAAACTGGCGAATTAGCGCCCGCCGACAAAAAGATGTATGCGTTGCGTGATGCGACTTCCACAGTAGAGGCAATCCCCTTGATCGTCGCTTCGATCATTTCCAAGAAAGGCGCGGCCGGGCTGGATGCAATGGTTATCGACGTGAAAGTGGGCTCCGGGGCATTCATGCGCGAAGAAGAGCGAGCTAAAGCACTTGCGCACGCCCTCGTTCGAACCGGCAACTCCTGTGGCATTCATACGCGCGCGCTTCTCACAGACATGAATCAACCACTGGGCGAGGCGGTCGGCAACTCGCTTGAAGTAAAGGAGTGTGTCGAGCTATTGCGTGGCGACGTGCAGGAAGGCGCGCGTCCAGTGCTCGATCTCTCGCTTGAGCTCTGCGCACACATGCTCGTCTTATCCAAAGTTGACGATTCTCTCGATGCCGCTCGTCAACGCCTGCGCGGCGTTCTTGCTTCCGGTGCTGCTCTTGAATGCTTCCGCAAGAACGTGGAAGAGCAGGGTGGAGAGCCGAGGGTTTGCGACGATCCGGCGAAGTTTCTTCCTTTGGTGACTGAATCGTTTAATGTAGAATCAGCCCGCTCTGGATTTGTCACAAAAGTTAATACGGCTGAGATCGGACATGCAATTGCTGCTATCGGCGGGGGGCGTGTGCGCATCGACGACACTATCGACCCCACGGTCGGGTTCATGGCCCAGGTCAAGATCGGCGACCGCGTGAATTCAGACACCGCGTTGGGCACCATCTATTGCCGCGACGATTCCAAAGCTCGTGAGGCGGGCGCGCGCATCCAAGCCGCATACGAAGTCGCCGAGGAACCTCCCCTTGAATTACCGCAACTTATGAGGGAAGTGATTAACGAATGAGAGTCGTATTGTTATCCACTTTGCTAATTCTGTGTTTGTTGGCCGTTTTCAGTTCAGGCTGTAACACCGACAGCCTGGGCGCCAGCGAACAGGGCAAAATTCGTGTAGGCATTGTTTTCGACATTGGTGGAAAGGATGACCGCTCGTTCAATGCAGCGGCATGGGCGGGCGCGAAATGTGCGCAAAGCGGGACCTGGCCTGACGGGTCTAACTGTGGCAAGGCGGCGCTGCCCATCGTTTTGCGCGACATCGAGCCCGGGAATCCGACTTCAATTGAGCCGGCCATGCGTGCGTTTGCGGAGCGCGGTTACGATCTGATTGTGGGCATCGGCTTCGCGCAAACTCCAATCATCGAATTGGTCGCGAAAGACTATCCAAACATTCGCTTTGCCATTGTTGATGGCGTCAGCGATCTCCCGAATGTTGCGTCGCTCGTTTTTAAAGAACACGAAGGTTCCTATCTGGTAGGCATGCTCGCGGCTAAGACGTCGAAGACGGGAACGATTGGGTTTCTCGGCGGCATGGACATTGGTCTGATTCACCGTTTCAAAGAAGGCTACGAAGAAGGTGCTAAGTCCGTGAATCCCAATATACGTGTGATACCAAACTATGTGGGGGTCACGGATGCGGCCTGGAACAATCCCGGCAAAGGTAAAGAAATCGCGCTGGCACAAATCGAGAAAGGCGCCGACGTGATTTTTACGGCTGCGGGAAACTCAGGCCTCGGCGCATTTGACGCGGTTGAGCAAAAAGGAAAACAGAACGGGCGGGCGACGCATTTCGTCATAGGCGTCGACTCCAACCAGAACATGGTCAAGCCGGGCTTTGTACTAACCAGCATGGTGAAGCGCGTGGATAACGCGGTCTACGACATCATCAAAAACATCGTCGATGGCCAGTTCAAGGCGGGGTTTCACGTGTATGGCTTGGACAAGGATGGCGTTGGGTATTCGTTCGATGAATTCAACAAAGAGCTGTTGACTCCGGAGATGATCAAGCAGGCGGATGAAGCTCGGCAAAAAATCATCAACGGCGAGATTAAGGTCACAGACGCCATGACCAAGTAACCGCTAGTTAGTTGTCAGTTGTCAGTTGTCAGTTGTCAGTCGGATCACCCTCAGGAGAAGTCTTATGGCTAGGACTAATTTTGAGAATCTGAGGGTGTATCAACTTTCGGAACAGTTGTCCGACCTGATCTGGGAGATAGTGATCGGCTGGGGCTACTTTGCGCGAGACACATTGGGCAAACAGTTGGTGAAAGCAGTTGATAGTATCGGAGCTAACATTGCAGAAGGGACAGGCAGGGGAACCTTTGTCGATAACCGACGCTTCGTCAAGATTGCCCGAGGTTCGCTAAATGAGACCAAACACTGGTTGCGCCGTGCATTTAAGCGACACTTGCTTAGTGCCAAACAAATCGAAAGTTTAAAACCTATTATGGATGAATTGGGACCCAAGCTAAACGCATATCTGAACTCGATCGGCCGCGATGAATGAAGTGCAACTAACAACTAACGACTAACAACTGACCAAAAAATGCTCGAACTGCGAAACATAACAAAGCGTTTCGGGAATGTGCTGGCCAACGACCATGTGAATATCGTCGTTAAGCAGGGCACGATCCACGCCATCGTCGGTGAAAACGGAGCGGGCAAATCTACCGCGATGCGCATCGCCTACGGATTCTACAAAGCGGACGAAGGTGGGATTCTGGTCGACGGTCAAGTTAAGGAAATCAACACGCCTCACGATGCGATAGCTCTCGGTATCGGGATGGTCCATCAACATTTTATGTTGGTCGACACAATGACTGTTGCCGAGAATATCGTTCTAGGCGCGGAGCCCGGCAACGCGGCTGCTCTCGATCTGCGCACAGCGTCAGCTGAAATTCAAAAGCTCTCCGAAGAGTTCAAACTTGCAGTTAACCCCCACTCCGTGGTGGAACATCTCTCAGTAGGCCAGCAACAACGCGTCGAACTCCTAAAGGCGCTTTATCGCCACGCACGCGTACTTATCCTCGACGAGCCGACTGCAGTACTTACTCCCCAGGAGGTTGATGAATTCTTTTCCATCCTCCGTCGCATGCGCGAGCAGGGAAAGACTGTTGTCATCATCACGCACAAACTGGCTGAAGTACTCGCTATCTCAGATGAAGTAACGGTGATGCGTGACGGTCGTGTGGTGGGCGGGGTCCAGACGAAGCAAACGAACGCCGCGGAACTCGCGCGCTTGATGGTCGGGCGTGAAGTCCTTTTGCGAGTTGAGAAACCCGATGCCACTCCGGGAACTGCGCAGTTGACAGTGCGAAATCTCTCGATTACCGCGCGAGAAGGAAAAGCGATTGACGACGTTTCCTTTGAAGTACGCAAGGGCGAGATAGTGGGCATTGCCGGAGTTGAAGGCAACGGTCAAACAGAACTCATCGAAGCTCTCGCGGGACTGGTTGACGCTTCCAGGATTTCCGGCGAGATCAAACTCGAGGGTCAGGACATCACGCGCGAAGGTTCGCGCATTCGGCGTGAATTGCACATTGCGCACATTCCGGAAGACAGGCACCGTCGAGGGTTATTACTTGAATTTGATCTGGCGGAGAACGCGATCCTCGGTATGCACTACCGCAAACCGATCGTGGCTTACGCGGGCTTTCTGGACCAGCAGGCTATTCGCACGCGCGCCAACGAAATTATCCAGGGCTTTGACGTGCGCCCGGCCAATCCCGACCTGCCGGCACGAGCATTATCGGGAGGGAACCAGCAAAAGTTGATTATTGGCCGCGAAGTCAAAGTTGACCCCAAACTCCTTTTGGTTTCTCAACCAACGCGTGGCGTTGATATTGGGGCCATCGAGTTTATTCACCGTAAGCTGGTCGGCTTGCGCGACGCCGGTTGTGCGGTCCTGCTGGTCTCTGCAGAGCTTGAAGAAGTTACTTCGCTCGCGGATCGGCTGTTGATTATTCACAACGGGCGTATCGTCGGCGAAGTTGATCCAAAGGTTGCTACGATTGAAGAGATTGGACTGCTGATGACGCGCGGACACTAAGGACGTTGAGCTTTGTTCTTTGTTCTTTGTCAGTTGTTAGTAGTCAGTTGTTAGTTGCAGGTTGCGCCAAGGAGCTTCTGACAACTGACAACTAACTACTAACAACTGACAAAGAACTAAGGACTAAGAACAAAGAACAAAGTACAAAGAACAAAGCACAGAGCACAAAAGAACAATATCGAGATTTAAGATTACTTAAGATCTCCATGAACCTCTTACGCGAACTCTTATTTCCCTTAATCGCAGTAGTTGCCGCTTTCGTCGTCGGCGGAATTCTGATCCTGATCATTGGGGACAACCCGTTCACAGCCTATGCCTTGCTTTTCGGCAGCGCTTTTTCGTGGCCCGTCGGTATTGGTTACACGCTCTTTTATGCAACGCCCCTGATTTTTACCGGCTTGGCAGTGGCACTCGCTTTTCGGTGCGGCCTGCTCAACATCGGCGCTGAGGGACAGTTGTATGTAGCCGCGTTTGCCGCCGCGTGGGTTGGCATTGAGTTTGGCGGAGTCTTTATCAGGACGCCCGGCGGCGATATTGTGAATTCTCCGATTGCAAATCTCCCG
>JBGTCM010000478.1:0-8281 GCA_041748795.1 Pyrinomonadaceae bacterium | reverse complement strand
CGTTAGGGAGGGCGTTGAGTTTGCGATGACGCCCTTGACGCCCTCCCTAACGGTCGGGCTACTGCCCCGTTCCGAACCGACACCCGACACCCTAATTCGTCTGCACAGTCTCGGCTACGTCCGAACGTCGTCGAAACATCTGGAAAACTCTCGTCAGCAGTCCGTGCATGATGTACCCGAGCACAATGATCAGCAGCACCTGACGTGAGTAGAGAATGATAAGCGTCCCCACCGCCACCGCCAGGATGATTGTTCGCATGCTCCGGCTGCTAGTCCCTACAGTTTTGAAACTGGAAAACCTAAGCGTGCTGACCATCAGGACCCCAAGCAACCCCACCAGCGCCATCAACAATAGCGAATAGACTTTCGACCTTTCCGGTCCGTAATAAACCAGAGGCAGCGGAGCAAAATGGATGATGGCCGCGATCAGACCCCCGGCAACTGGGATCGGCAGCCCCACGAAACTCTTCTTGTCCATTTTGATGAGGCCCTCGGCGAGAATCCGTGGTCGCGATGATTGGACATTAAATCTTGCGAGCCGGAAGCCGCCGCACATCAGATACATAAACGACAGGAACCAAGCCAGGTTGTGTAGCTCGCTCCCCTCTTTTAAAGTCGCTCCGTATCCCCAAACGTACGCGAGCACCGCGGGCGCCAAACCAAAGGTCACAACGTCTGCAATGGAATCGAGTTGAACTCCGATCTCGGTCGTAGTTTTCGTAAGTCGCGCGATCCTGCCATCAAGCATGTCAAACAAAACGGCCCAGCCGATGGCTTTAGCGGCATTATCGAGATAATTCGCCGCCTGGAGTAGATCAGATTCACTGCTGGTGCCGATAAGTTGGAAGCCTCTGAGCGCGGACATGACGGCGTAGAAACCCATGCCGATGTTGGCCGCAGTGAAGACAGAAGGAATCAGGTAGAGTCCTTTTCCCAGACCGCGTCGCTCAGGATTTTTGGTTTCCGTCTCCATTATGTTCGGGGGCCCAGCGCTAAGAGGCGTACAGAGTACAACCTTCAGGTTGAGTTTTCGCAATCACGCCGGCTGAGCCTTTTAGGTGCCTCTTCGCCACAACGCAAGCTGAAGCTTGTAGTCTATATACCTGTTCGCTCATCGAATCTTTCCGATGATGCTGGTCCCGCCTTTCACGCGATCGCCTTTCTTAACTGACACAGTCACGTTCGCCGGCATCACGATGTCTGTGCGGGAGCTGAATTTTATCAGACCAAACCGTTCGCCCAGGGCCACACGCTCTCCGGCATGCTTCCAGCAAACGATTCTTCGTGCCAGGATGCCGGCGATCTGTTTGCAAACAACTGTGATCTTTTCGCCTTCGATGGTAAGCGAATTCTGTTCATTAACTACGCTGGCGCTCTCATCGGTGGCCATCAAAAACTTACCCTTCATGTAGGCGACGCGGGTAATCTCACCGGCAATTGGAGCGCGGTTGATGTGGACGTCAAACGGCGATAGAAAAATACTGACGAGTGTTGCTGAATCCTCGCTTTGCTGGTCCACACGCTCGACCCTTGTTACGCGACCGTCGGCCGGAGAAACGACCACATTTTCGTCGGTTGGAGGTTCCCGTTTCGGATCGCGAAAGAAAAAAGCCATGAAAGCCGTCAACACTCCAAACAGTACCCCAATGGGCCAATAACCGAGGATCACTGCGACGAGTGCGAGTACGCCTGGGACCAACACGTAAATGATTCCATCACGGACCATATCAATGCTTTGCTCCGTTTAGATGGCGCATTGGTGCGCCCCGGCGTTTTTCCCCAGACGAGCGGACAAGTCCGCATTCTAAACGGGATGATTCTGTTCTGATTACTCCTGCCGGTTAAAGAAAGGGGACGTGTCATTGAATTCACGTCCCCTCAAAAGAAAATCGATTGGGAAAAACTCTTCCCGTTTTGTATTAATGGCTTACGCTTTGGTTTTTTTGGTGCTGCATCATTATGGAATACATTTGGTCTTTTAGAGCCAGCTTTTTCTTCTTCAGGGTAACCTCTTCCAACTGTTCTTCGTCACTCGGATAAGCCAGGGCTGATAACTCTCTTAACCTTTCTTCATATCGAGTATGTTCTCGGGCCAATTCCCGGAATTCAGGATCTCGACTCATCAGCTCTTCCTTCAGCATATCCGTGGTTGAAATGTCCATTTCGCACATGTCTCCTTTCAGACGATGGGCCTGGCAAGATTAGTTTGAGGAGGCGGTTGGAAATACCTCCAGGAATTGTTGCGGACACGAAAAAATGGTAGCCCAATTATCACGGGGGATCAAGCGTTTCCCTGGAGTTGAGCAGTCATTACGAGGGCGTCTTCAGCCGGTTCTGAATAGTAGCTCGCTCGACGCGCGGTTACCCGGAAGCCACACTTCTCATAAAGTGCAAGGGCCGCAGCATTTCCAGCCCGCAACTCCAGATATGCGCGTCCTGCCCCTGACCGCGTCCCCTCCGTCAGGATGCTGTCTAATAACTTCAGGCCTATCCCTAACCCTCGAAACCTGTCCCTCACGGCGACATTGTTTATGTGCAATTCATCAGCACCCAATCGGGCGACAATGTACCCGGCCAGACGATGACGGTGGTCCTGCCGCTCGGTACCCTCGACGCGGGCGACCAGCATTAGGTGGTTATGTTGACCCTGGAGCTCCGAATAATAGGCGGCCCAACCCCAACGACTCAAACCAGTGGTTTCTTCAATCTCAACAACTTCGAGGAGGTCGTGCTCCGTCATCTGAGTGATTGAAAAACCCTGGGCCGTGGCTGTGAATGCGCGCTCTGTTAGAGACATCGTTCTTTCAGTTCCGCGTCAGATGGTCTCACGTAAACGGCGGTAAGCGTATGCGCTGATTGGGTTGCACCGCTGGCGAATGACTGCAGGGCCAACGCCCCGACGTGGCCGGCGAGATTATCAATTTCAGGCGCCAGCTTCCAACCTTGAAAGCGCTCCTCACTTGAATTCGTCATTTCGTGAAAAGCAATCCCACGTTCCTGTGCCAGAGCTTTCAAAAAATCGCGTTGTGCATGCGCGCCGGTGCCGGCCCAGGTTACATCTTCCAGCTGTCCATATTTCTCACCCAACGCCTGGGGAGAAAGGTGCGCGGCAGAATCGAGCTCTTTTACGCGTCCATCCGCTGAAACGGAAAACATCTGACTAAAAAGCTCACCTCGTCCAGCCGGTAATAATGCGACTGTAACACGCGCAGGTCCAGCCGCATGGGCCACGGCCGCAAGCGTCGATACGCCGACACAAGGTTTTCCAAGTGTGGCGGCCAGTGCTTTCAAGGTGGCGACACCAATTCGCAACCCGGTAAAACTACCGGGCCCTGCGGCACACGCAAGCAATTCGACATCCTGTAACGACAAACCGGCTTCCTCGAGCGTACCGGCGATATCGCTTATCAAACTGTTTGAATGCGACACCTTTGGATCGCCTAACCGAGTCGCCAAATGAACGTTGCCTCGTCCCAAAAACACACCGCCACCCAGCGTTGCCGTCTCTAAAGCTAAGATCACCGGATCGGGATTCATTTAAGTAACTCTAGCACGATACGGAACCCGGCGATGGATGCTAAGGTAACTTGGACCATTACGAAAAACCTATTTTCGAGAGCGATCAGCCTGGAGGGCTGAAACATTTTGCGCCAGAAAGTCTCAGTGCTCGTGCATCTCCGTAGACCGGTGAACCAGAACCTGCCCCATCCGGAGCATGCAGTTTGCCAGTTGATACGGCAATCGCGGTAGGTTGTTGAATTTGCCGTTGACGCTGATGGTGGCCAATATCGCGTTCGGCCAGCGCTGGCGTAGACCGTCTATTAGTCCAGCGGGATGGCGCAGAAGGTCGGCAATTGGAACCGGATGGTTCATCGGCGGCTGATTAATCGCAAACGGATTTGCCCACTGAGTGAGAACATCCTCAACGAACCACGCCGGCAATCGCCCGGCAGGTCTCACGGGCAAATGAGCAGTCTCGGCGTCAAGTAATCGCCCCGCCAGGCCAATCGCGGACTCGATCCAGCTTGCTCGCGTCTTGTTCCGGCCCAGACAGATACTCCAGTCAAAACCCTCAGGAAGCGACTCGACTGCCGCTCCAATATCGCAGAGCCAAATGGGCCGCCACCCGCCGTGTCTCAAGAAGTGGATACAAAGAAGGCCCAGGTGGTCTTCCGCCCCGAGCGTTCGTATCGCTTCCCCCTCTAAAGCGGTTACGCGGGAGCGTTCGAAGATTTCATCAAATGTTCTGTCGCTTAGTTCAACGAAACGACGGTGCAGATCTACCCAGCAGTCGCCGGCTTCGGGAGACTCAAGGACCTCTTCAGCGGCTCGGAACTCTTCGCGCTTTACGCAAAGGTCGATGTCACCGTATGGCCGTAGCCCCGTGTCGCTGTACATTTGCGCTGCAACCCAACCCTTCGCGAGGATCGGATTAACGCCAGCTTGACGAAGGAGTCGAAACACCTTAGCGATCTTCTCTTCATGCATGGCCGCCTGAAGCGAATGAAGTCGATAAGCCTGGTGAAGAACGTCGGCCGAAGCGGTATCTCGCAAATGAGTATTTGCGATGCGTTTCCAGGCCAGTGAAGCCCCGCCCGATCCATTGAACAGCGGAGTGGCCTCGTCGAGCTCAGACTCGGAGATATTCAATTCGGGGTGGTCGCCTGATCTCCAGGCTCCGGCAAGCACTGTGGCAACCAATTCACCCTTACGTAATCTATGTCTCACTTTATTCGCTCGATAGCAGGACTTAGCCGCGGATTTTCGCGGACGAACGCGGATCAACTCCTAAACAGGCGTATAGAGTACAAGCTTTTAGCTTGCGCGTTGGCAAGAAGCTAGTTTGAGTCACAGCGAAGGCGCAACCTAAAGGTTTGACTCCCTAAACGCCTGTTGCTGAAACATCACATCACCGTTGGTCATTCGCTTTTCTGATCCGCGTTTATTCGCGCTAATCCGCGGCTAATTTTGCTTCCATCCTCTTCAAAAGTGCCGGGGCTATTTCGGTCGCCTGGCCCCTCACCCCCTGTAGCACGTCCGCCTGTGCTGCCACACGCTCCAAAGTTTCGAGGGCCCTTTGCGGATTACGCCGCGCTGAAACTGTGTTGTAGAGCAATTGTAAGACGCCTTTTCCGGAAGTCAGCTTGCGAGGCCGCCACCGCGCCCCGTCCTTGAATTGCGTCATCAATACCAACCCAACTTCAAGCGGCTTTGTGCCGGAGTGTCCGCCCATCTCCGCAATGTCGATCTTCGACTGCTTGTGATTGCCCTCTTGTCGCAGCTCTAGCGGTTTTGAAAAAGGATGGACTCGACCACGCGAATCAAACACCGCGTACTCGTCGGAATAATAGGTCGCGCCTGCCCGAATTAGTTCGGCGACCAGCGTCGATTTGCCGGTAAAACTTCGTCCGGGAATTACGATGGCCTTCCCTTTCCAGCCCACCACGCCTGCATGAACAAACACACGGTGCTTTGCAAATTCAGCAATAAAGATTCGAAGGTCGGAATCAAACGCCTCCAACACGGCATCAAGATCCAGCGAACGAGCGAGCCTCACGTGGTCGCCGTAAAGAAGATTGAAGCGTCGCACATTCGCGCGCGCCCCGGCGCCGCCTACCATAATGGAATAGACGCGATCAACGACCGGGCGTTCGACCTTCTCCCATTCACCGGGTAAAAGCTCCCTGACCCGGCTGAGCATAGCCGCATCATTAGAACGCACACCGATGCGCACTCCGTAAGACCTGAGCGAAAAACCTGCCGCCCATCCAAGGCGGTCAACTTTCTGCATTCAAGTGGAGCTGGATTTGAGTCGTGGAAGATTAGATTCTAACAACCTCTATTCACTCCTCTGGGCGGCGATTGGGTTCTGGGGTCTTGCGGCTCGGCCGCTTGATGTGCGGAAGTGGCTATGCCCTTCCGTCAAACGCGGTTTTGAGCAATGGGGCTACGCCCCACGTAGGGCGTAGCCCCCAACGTATAAAAGCAAAACGGCGGCGGGGCGGAGCCACCGCCGCACATCGGGCGGCACAGCCGCCGGGATAGGCGATCGCAGTTCCCATTCGCCGGCCAGCTATTTTACTCGTTCCATTGAAAAACTATCGAGCCAAAGCGTCCCGAAGATCGGACAGGGCGATGTGGTGCAGGCTTCCCTCTCGACACTGATAACGACGGCGCTCGTTTTTGGCGTAGCAGTGAATTCAAAACTGACGGTCTGCCAGCCGTCACTTCCCTCAACTAACGTGATTGATTGTCCCAGACGTTCTCGACTCGAGGCATCTATGATTACGGCGAGCGGCGGTCCGCCCGAAACGATGTCCTTTGGGCGCGCGGCGAAGTTGACCTTGTAACGACCCCCGGGTTCAACCATGACCAGTTGAGAAAGAAGCGGGGACGTGGACTCGCCCCGGAAGTTGATCAGTAGACTCTTTGTCCCGCTGTTTCGATCTGTGTTGTCCAGAGATAACCCGAGCCCTTTCGATTCACGAGCCACTCTCCAGCCAAAGCCCGCTTCATTCAAAGTCAGCGGTCCTTCGAATCCACCATCATAAATCGCAGCCGCCCCATCGACAGTGCTGGCTGATACGTTTCGCCAAACCTCGTATGCCTCCGCATAGGAACCTTTCGCCAGAAGTTGCTGGACCATGTCGCTGCGAATCTCATCCCCGATGTTCCCTGCCGCCTTCAGTTGTGAGACCGCATCGCGGCCCTTTCCCTCGCGGGCAAGAAGCTTCGCGAAGGCTATCCTCATCTTCGGCGTTTCAATCCGGGCCAACTTCTCCGCCAGCGTTGGATCACGCTCGGAAACATTCCAGGCGAGATCCACGACCATGGGGATTAACTCCGGATTACTTTGCGCGGCTTGATTCAGTTCTTTGAAAGCGGCTTCGTATTGCCCGCTTCTGAGGAGAACATTGCCGTGTTGCCAGCGTGGCCGAGCGTAAAAGGGAGCGCGGCGGATGGCCTCCTCAAACGCCGCGAGAGCACCAGCCGGGTTTCCCATCTGGTCACGGATTAATCCGACGGCCATCCAGAGCGTGTGGTCTGCCGGTCTTAGCGTAGCGGCTTTTTCCAGTGCCGCCAAAGTTTGGTCAGGTGAACCTTGCAACGCAAGGATTGTTGCGGCCGTGTGGTGTGCGTGGGCGTCAGCCGGCCCGAGGTCGGTTGCCATCCGTGCTACATCCAGATTTCGCGTCGCCAGGGCGTACTTGGCAGATAAGCGTGACAGCCCGAAATTGGCGGTTGCGAGAATGGTCCAGATGCAAATGCCGATGGCGACTAGTAGAACCAATAGCCGTACAGGACGAGATGCAAGAAGATTTTGATAGGCTCTCATCTTAGAACCCGGTGAGGATTGTCAGGCCGAATTGGTAGCGATGGCGTGTCATAAGGACGTGTCCAAGGTCCAATGTCCAAAGTCAGGGCGGGCAGTTCAGAGTTCAAGCTTTAGCTTGTGTCGCGGCGAAAGACGCAACCTGAAGGTTGAACTCGCTTTGCCCGAAAAGTCAGTTTGACGCGGGCTTGAAGCGCCCGGCATGCGGCTCTGCCGCCGCTCAGTGCGGAACGGCTCTGCCTTTCCGGTAGTTGCCTTTTTCTTTTTTCGAGGCTGTGCCTCAAAACGGAGGCATAGCCTCCAAGATTCTCTATAGCCGTTTCGGAAAGGCCGAGCCTTTCCGCAATGTGCGGCGGCAAAGCCGCGGTACGCGGACTCTTCTTTGACTTCTCGGGCAAAGCCGGTTGAACTCTGAACTACGCGGCGCGAAGCACAGGCAGGAATCTGGAAAACGAAGTAAACGAACTTTATTGCAAGGTCACCACAAAAACTAAAAAGCGTGCCCGCCCGTCCAGGCGGGCACGCTACTTCATCATTCAAGATGAACTGATATTACAACGGGCTGCTCGGGCTTGGATTATCGCCCGCTAAAGCAAAGAGAATTACAGCGGTGGGAACAGCGATCGCTGCAACCAGTAGTCCGATCTTAGTTCCGGTCCAGGTGATGCCGTCAGTAGCCGCGGCGACAGGCGATGCACCCTGGGTGCAGATTCGCAGAACTCCCCCACCATTTCTTTCTTTATCGCGATCACTCTCTGCGAGCCTGGCCTGCCGTTCGTCTTCGATTTTGTGGCGTGTACCCTGAGGGTAATTTGTAACTACACAACCTTCGAAGATGGTTACATTGACCTGGCACATCTCCGGGTCCGGGTTCCCAAGCCTGTCGGCGGGACAAACGTAGTTGACTCTGGCCCTTGTGGCGGATGAAAACTCGACGCTACCAAGTGG
>JBGTCM010000477.1:0-2976 GCA_041748795.1 Pyrinomonadaceae bacterium | reverse complement strand
TGAATGGAATGAAGTTGGCCGCCCACTCGCTCGTTGTGTTCCAGCACAAGCGTATCGAGACCAAGTTCATCGCACCAGAGCCCCGCCGAGAGACCAGCAGGGCCGGCGCCAATGATGATCACGTCATGCATGAAGACTTCTTGCCGGCGTTTGGGCCAACAATGCTGTACGGAAGATGTCGGCGACTTCGTCAGGCTGCATACCCGAAGCAGCGAATTTGCCTTCGGCATCCAAAAACTTTATCGCCGAGGTCATTTCTCTGTTGTCCAACTTCCACACACCGGCAGCCGGCGTCTCGGCGCCGTTGAGCTCATTCAGAAGCTGAGAGAAATCGCGGCGCTCAATGCGCGGTCGAACAACTGTCTCGGCCCAGGAGTAATACGGGTAGTCGATTCGATAGCCCCAACCGTCCTGGAGTGGAGTTGTAATCAGGAACAGCCGGCCTTTCGCATGTTGCGAGATTACGGTGTAAGGTGCTGCGTGTTGCGTCGGATCAAAACCCTTAGGACCGAAGACGTCAGGCGCGAGGTTGACGAGTGATAGAGAGACATCCGGAAATTCAGTCACCTCGCTGGCCCCTCGTGCGAAGCTCTCCATGGCCGTTGCTATTTTCTCCCACGGCTCGCGCCAAAGATGTTCATAATCACCGGTCCGGAGAAGAATGCGTTCCACTTCAGGAAGGACGAGGTCATACGCGCGCGCGTCATCCTCGACTTTTTCCTTAGCTAGATAAGATGCGATTGGGGATCCTGGTTCATCACTGGGGGCAGCCTGGTCGGGGCCCTGTATGACGATGCTGGCCTTGACCCCAGCCTCGCTTTTGAACTGGCAAAAGTCTCCGGCTTCAGCTGCCGGGATCAATTTTTCCCTTAGCTCGAGTGCGCGTTCACCCGTCAGCACGGTCCAAACAGAAAGTATTCCATCGGTATCGAAATGATTATTTGTGACCAACTCGATGCCACGGGTCAGTGTAGATTGTTTTGGCGAGGCAACGAGGTTCAGAGCGATTTCGGTTGAGGTGTCGGCTTTGATCTCGGCAGGAGTTTCATTTCCTTGCCAGTGAGAAAAATGGACGCTGTTTGCGACGGTGCCGTCAACAGATAGCTTCGGCACATCGTCGATACCGGAATGATAAAACTCAAAACGCATGTGTGTTGGCGATTGAATTCAGATTGGATCTAACAGCGAAAGTGTAGCATGCGCCCCTCCTTGGTCCGACACACTTTTAGTTTGTCGTGAGTCTCGCAACCTACAAAGAAGGTCTGATACAGTTCATTAATATTGGATTTGCCTTAGCCCGCGGAGCGCGGCGAAGGAGTAAAGCCTGGGGTGGAACTCGGCTTTGCGAGCGGAACCCCAGGATCCGTGGAATACCAGGTTGCAGCCCGCGACGCGGCCGACAGCCGATTCATCACCAGCGCCTTCACCGTTTGCGCTATCGAGCGCTTCGCGCGCTGGAATTTCATAACGATCGCGTACCTGGGGGTTCCGCTTGCAAAGCCTCACTCCACCCCAGGCTTTACGCCGTCGCCGCGCTCCGCGGGCTAAGACAATTGAATATTAATGAACGGTATTAGGCCTTCTGTAGTTTGTTGGTTGCGCTTGCGAGACTGTCGACAAACTGAAAGTTTGTCGGACAGGTTGCTGAAGCGCTAACTCGCGCTGCGAGTGACAGCCGGGAACGCCTGTCCTACAATCCCTAAAACAAACAAATACCTGGAGGAATCATGAACCCAGCAGTTACTCAGCCCATGCAGGAGATTAGTGCCACCGACCTCAAACAGCGTCTCGATAATGGTGATGATATTCAAATCATCGACGTGCGGGAAGCGAATGAAGTAGCAGTCGCAAAGATTCCGAATTCGATCCACATTCCCCTCGCCCAGGTTCTCGACCGAAGTTCGGAGATCGATCCCAACCGCGAGACTGTGGTTCATTGCAAAATGGGCGGGCGCAGCGCAAGAGCCATCGATGCCCTGAAGCGTTCGGGATTTTCCGGGAATCTATTAAATCTCAAAGGTGGCATCACCGCCTGGTCCAACGAAGTCGATCCAAGCGTGCCGAAGTATTGATGAGGGAACCCGTTAGATTGCGTACTTGTGCGTACTTTGGTTATTCGGAACAGCGGACAAGTCCGCATTCTAAACGACCGTTTTTTGGTTTAGTGCATGCCGTCGAGGTAGGACCGGGATTTCTGTTAAAAGCCTGTATGGGAAGTTATGACAGACAGGAATGTCTGTCCTACTTGGTTATGCCGTGCAGTTTTATGAAGGGGCTCATCGAAGTGATCACCATGCCTTCGATCACGTCCATCCGGCAGGCGAGGCCCGTTCTATCGCTGGCAGTGGTCTCACTCTCCGTGTGATACCAGATCTGACAATTCGTACAGTCGCCATTCCAGCAAAAATCACCATACGAAATCGAGTTTAGCGAGAGGAACTGAAAACACCTCAACAGACGGTTTTTCTCCGGCACCTCAACCCGCTTGCCGAGAACTTCAATACTCACGAGCCTTTCGTAAGGGTCGAGTAGATCGTCAACAAGGACGTTTTGCTGTATGTCTGCGAGATCCTGGGACATATGTTGTCAAAGTATAAGCTATTCCGGTTTGAAAAAAACACTGTTATGTCTTCTTGAGTAACGCCGTCGATCAGAGCGACGCTATAAAACTCTCCGCGGATTACGCAGATTCTTAAAGGCGAAGTCAGAACAACAACAAGTGGCTCTGGCTAATATGCCTCGCTTAATACTCTTCTCTAGCTCCGAGCAGCTTCTGCACTGCCTAACACCCAATCTGCGTAATCTGCGGATGGTTCTTTCGCTCGGACATGCCCCGCTTCGCATCTTCGCGAAGAGATTGCTAAACTACACCCTATACGGAGGTGGGATTTGTCGCTAGTTATCTATACAAAACCAGGTTGTCCTTACTGCCAGCAGGCGCGGGACTACTACAATTCCAAGGGCATACCATTTACA
>JBGTCM010000476.1:0-9891 GCA_041748795.1 Pyrinomonadaceae bacterium | reverse complement strand
TGATCATGAACAACTCATTGCGGCTGTTGGCCCTATTCCTCGTTGTCGTTGCGCTCGTCACGAGCGGCGCGCTCGCCCAAAGTGAATCGCTGGCGCCTGGGGACAATCTCGTGGTTGAAGGCATCCCGGCGATCCCTGCGTCGATTGCCGATGACGTGGCGCGCTACACGGAGTTTCGTTCGGCATCGATCGCGAACTGGCATCCGACGCGACGCGAGATGCTCATTAGCACACGCTTTGGTGATACTAACCAGGTCCACCTCGTGAAGATGCCGGGCGGCGCGCGCACGCAACTGACATTTTCTCGCGAGCGTGCGGGAGGCGCTTCATATCGCCCGAAGACCGGCGAATTTTTTGTTATCAACAAAGACATCGGCGGCAATGAGTTTTATCAATATTACCGCTACAACCTCGCCGACGGCACGATAACACTTTTGACTGACGGCAAGTCTCGCAACACCGGTTGGAACTGGTCCAACGCCGGGGACCGCGCCGTCTACACTTCAACACGCCGTAACGGCCGAGACACTGACCTTTACATCATCAACCCTTCCGATCCGAAAAGCGATCGGTTGCTGCTTCAACTGGAAGGCGGCGGCTGGGGCGTGAGCGATTGGTCGCCTGGTGATCATGAGTTGCTGCTCACCGAGTTTGTCTCTGCCAATGAGAGTTATGCCTGGATTGTTGACGTCGCTACCGGAACGAAGAAGTTGCTTACACCGAAGGAGGGCGGTGAAAAAGTCGCGTACGGCGGTGGTCGTTTCAGACACAACGGTCAAGGCGTTTACATAAGCACTGACAAAGACTCCGAGTTTGCCCGTCTTGCTTATATCGATCGGGCGACCACCGGGCATACGTATCTGACCAATCACATTAAGTGGGATGTAGACTCGATTCAACTTTCGCCCGACGGCAAAACCATCGCTTTCATTACTAACGAAGAGGGCGTCGGACGTTTGCGTTTGCTTGATACCGTTTCCGGAAAAGAGAAGCCGGCGCCCAGGCTGCCACTGGGAATAGTTAGCGGTATCCGCTGGCACGAAAATGGACGAGACCTTGGCTTCAATTTGTCGTCTGCGCGTTCGGCTGCCGATGTGTATTCGCTGGACGTGCGCACAGGCAGGATTGACCGCTGGACAGAAAGCGAAACGGGGGGAATTAACACCGCAAACTTTGCTGAAGCAGAGCTCGTGCGTTGGAAAAGCTTCGATGGGCGCGACATCAGCGGCTTTCTTTACATGCCGCCGGCTCGTTTCACTGGTCCGCGTCCGGTTGTTATCAACATCCACGGTGGGCCGGAAGGGCAGTCGAGACCGAGCTTCCTGGGACGAAGTAATTACTATTTGAATGAGTTGGGCGTGGCCATGATTTATCCGAACGTCCGCGGCTCTTCCGGTTTTGGTAAGACGTTTCTAAAACTCGACAATGGCTTTCTCCGCGAAGACACGTACAAAGACATCAATTCACTGCTCGACTGGATTGGGACGCAATCGCGACTCGACGCGAAACGTGTGCTGGTGACCGGAGGTTCATACGGAGGCCACATGGCCTTTGCAGTGGCCACTCTCTACAACGATCGCATTAGCGCTTCGTTGCCGGTGGTAGGCATTTCGAATCTGGTTTCATTTCTGGAAAGGACGGAATCGTACCGGCGGGATCTGCGCCGGATGGAGTATGGCGATGAACGTGATCCGAAGATGCGCGAGTTTATGCTGCGGACCGCGCCATTGAATCACGCGGCCAAAATTACCAAGCCGATTTTTGTGGTCCAGGGCGGCAACGATCCGCGCGTGCCGCTCAACGAAGCCGAGCAGATGGTGAAGACGGTGCGAGCGAACAAAGGTCCGGTGTGGTACTTAATGGCGAAAGACGAAGGCCACGGATTCAACAAGAAGAAGAACCAGGACTTTCAGTTTTACGCGACCGTGATGTTTATGCGCGAGTATCTGCTGAAGTAGGTTTGAAGTGACGCAAGCTGCTAGTTTGCGGACGGTTAGGAAGTTTAGCCGCGGATACATGCAGATTTTCGCGGGCACAAAACGCAGTTAGATAGTAAGCCATCCCAGAGATGTGGTTTTTCGCACAGCCGCTTTTAGCCTTCTGATCGGCGTCTATCCGCGTGCATCTGCGGCTAATTTTTAAGAGCGGAAATGCCACGCTTCAGGTCCGCGTGGAGCAGCCGGTGAAAAAGATGTTCACCTGCCTCGCGCCGAACGGAAAGCCGTCCCGCCTGGTACGCTCGCGAGTTGAGACCGCGCTGTACTGACTTGCAGATCGCGACATCCTCATCCTGAATCCGCTGGCCCACCGCGATGCTGGCCAGGTTTCCTTCGCGCGCACTCTCCGAAACATCCGGAAAATAGAAATCAAAGATCACTTCTGTCTTGTTTATGCCGCGAGGTATCACCAAATTGGTGTCCATTGCGCCGTCGTAACGATTGATCATGAAGTTTGGATAAATCCAGTAGTAGAGAGCATGCTCGCCTTTGCGCACCGCCCTAGTTTCCTCTTCCGCGCCTTCGCTCACGATGGGACTCTGCTGCAGACAGAATCGCTCGCCGTTTTCGATTGTGTAGTTGCGGTAGTCGAGAACGCTGTCGAGGCCTCTATGCAGATGGGGCACATGGTAGCCGCCGTCGAGATAGTTATCGACAAAGACCTTCCAGTTGCAGTCGAAAATATAATGCCGTCGCTCCTGCCAATGATTGGCGTGCAACTCCAGCGGACGTATTTGATTAATCAGCTCCTCACCAAGAAAGGCTTCCATATCCGCCTGGGCCTCAGTCTCGACTGGGTTGTTATCTTCGATTTGGACAAAGACCCAGTTTTCCCAGACCGCTGTGTTGACGGTAAACAGTCCATTCGCGGCGCGATCGAAGTCGCAGACACCTGCGAAATCTGGCGTGCCCTTTAGTTCACCTTCGAGGGAATACGTCCAGCCGTGGTATGGACAGCGGAGATTACGAGCGGTCCCGTGCGGTTCGGTCATCACGGCCGCCGCATGGTGGCGACACACGTTGAAGAAACCGCGGATTACATTGTCACTGCCTCGAACAATGACGACCGGCTCGCCGGCGATTTCCGCTGTGACATATTCACCGGGCGCGCTTACTTGATCGAGACGGCAGACCATCTGCCAGGAATTGGTGAAGACTGTTTGCAGCTCCAGATCGTAGAGGCGCTTGTCTGTGTACCACGAGGCGGGGATAGTGAGCGCCTTGTTTAGGGGCGCAGTAGCGTCGTAACTTTTAATGATTTCTGAAAGGGAAGAACTCACAATGTATCCAAGAAGAGGTGGTGCGATCTCCACTTATGGTCGCGGGGCTTACGTTCGCGGCTTTGCCGCCTTCCGTGCGGAAAGGCTCTGCCTTTCCGCCCCCACTAAATAATTTAGAGGCTGCGCCTCCGATCGATGGAGGCATAGCCTCCAGAAATTTAATATAAGGATCGCCCGGTAAGGCGAAGCCTTACCGCACGGAAGGCGGCGAAGCCGCGTCACGAAGACTGGTCCTTCGTTTCAACCAACCGGTGTGGCGGTTTTGCGTTTCGGATTGAAGAAGGGAGTCTTAACTACCGTAGCGCCAACCCGATGTCGCTTCGCTTCCACGGTGATTTCAAACTGAAGCCGCGTTCCAAATCGTGTGTATTCACGTTTCACGGTGGCCAGCGCAATCATCCGTTTCAAAGTCGGAGACCATGTGCTCGAGGTTGCCTTACCAACCTGATCACCGTCCATGAATACGGGCACTGCAACTCTCGATGCAACCGCCGACACAGCGGGCGGCAAGCCTACCGCCTCATAGAGAGTCTCAACTTCCGGCCAGTCTATTTCCAATCCCACGATGTCGCGCGCCGCCCCACGATTCTTTTCCGCGTTCAATGCCGCTTGCCCGATGAATCTATTTTTGTCGAGGTGGACCAATCGTCCGAGACCCATTTCAAACGGGGAATACTTTTGCTCGTCGATTAACGCCTTCTTGCTACTGTTGAAATCCACGTCGATCAGAAGCAATCCCGCTTCAATGCGCGCCACGTCCAACGCCAACATTCCCGCCGGGTGAATATCGAATGCGCGCCCCGCTGCCATCAATGCATCCCACGTTGTGAGTGCGTGTTCACTGGGGACCCAAATCTCATAACCAAGATCGCCTGTGTACCCAGTCCGGGAAATCTCCACCGGGACGCCATTTATCGTTCCAGTTGTGACGCGGAAGTATTTCAGGTTCGCGATGTCGGCATCATGCACGAGGCTCATCAAGAGCCTTCCCGACGTCGGCCCCTGCAGCGCCAGGGCCGCAACAGTCTCCGAAATGTCTTCGATCTTCACATCCATGCCGGTCGCGTTTTGCGTAAACCAGCGCAGGCTGGGATCGGCTGCGGTCCATCGATAAGTATTTTCCTCGAGACGTGAAACGGTGCCGTCATCAATTACCTTGCCCTGCTCGTCGCACCAGGGCGTGTAAATGACCTGGCCCACCGACACCTTGCCCAAGTCGCGAGTAATGATTCGATCAATTAGCCGCGTGGCATCCTTGCCGGAGAGTCTGTATTTATAGAGCGGCGAGATATCGATCAGCGCAGACGCGTTGCGAATAGCGTTGTACTCGTGCTCGTGATGCGGCTCGTAAGAACTGACGGCGTAATACCCCGACCACTCACGATAGTTAAGGCTTTCGCAGAGTTGAAATGTTCGTTCGTGAAAGGCGGTTCCGACAGGCATGGATTCAAAGTTAGTGGTAGTTTCAGCGTGCAATGAACAGGTAGCGTTAGTCCGCCATCAGTTGAACTCGTCATCGTCATTCGGTGCGCTTAGTTTCTGAGCCACGATCTCTCGCCAGGTATTCATTTCCTCGGCGGTGGCGCCAAATGCCTTGAGAGCATTGCTGACTGCACCCGCTTCAGTTTTCATCTCCGGAAACGTCAAAAGCAAAACCGCCAAATCGCGCATATCAGAAAAGCCTTTTGGTTGACCTTGACGCGAATGAAATGACATGGCTTTTTGCGCAATGAGTTGAGTAGGGGCTAAAACGAGGATGCCTTCGATTGGTTGCGATTGTGGTAACTCCTCGACTGGGCGTACATCCACTAAATGACGATTGCCGGTTTTTTGGACTTGAAATAGCCGATAACCCTTGTTACCGCGAACTGTCCGCACTCGCACGGCGATGTGAAAGCGTTCACTCAGGTATCCGCGCAGCTCGTCCGCCAGGTCCATGGCACGTGTGGACATCAGATCGATGTCCTGTGTCATACGCGGTTCATCAACATAAGCGTTGACCGCCGTGGCGCCAAATACAACCACGTCATCTCGTCCGCGCAAAAAATCGAGGACAGCTTCGTGAATGGTAGCCAGCGGCAGTGGCTCGCGCATGGCAAACTCCTTAAATGTGAGAACTCCGGCGTTCAGCATTGATTCAGTCTGTGGCCTCGGCAACTCATTCCTTACACGCGTTGCACAGGAATTTCGCTTACTTAACGCGTGTTTGTCAGCGCGAGCGATTATAAGTATCCTAGCGAATCTTCGGCAAGAGACTCTATTCCAGGGGAGAGGAAACTATCCACTAAGCACACGAAAAGACTCGAACCAGGAGTCTTTTTCGTGACGTTTCGTGTGATTCGTGGATCGTTCGCACGTTTCAATTGTGATTTCGCCCGAAGTGCTGAGCGGTTCACGACACTCTGATGAATAAATACGACGTCATCGTCATTGGCGGTGGACACAATGGTCTGGTCAATGCCGCTTACCTTGCACGCGCGGGGAAGAAGGTGCTCGTGCTCGAGCGCAGACATGTGCTCGGTGGAGCTGCGGTGACCGAAGAAGTGTTTCCGGGTTTCAAGTTTTCTGTTTGCTCATATGTGGTTTCACTGCTACGGCCGGAGATCATCCGTGAGCTTGATCTGTCGAGACACGGACTGGAAATACTTCCGCTCGACGGCACGTTTACACCGATGCCAAACGGCGACTATCTCTGGCGTGTGAACGATCATGCCAAAACGCGCCGGGAAATCGCCCGCCACTCACGACTCGACGCCGAAGCTTACGACGAATACGGCAAGGCAATGCTCGAGATGGCCCACTTCGTAAAGCCGATCATGAGCATGACGCCGCCTGATCCCACGTCGCTGAATCCAAAAGGACTCCGGGATCTGCTCTTCCTTGGGCGGCGATTTCAAAAACTGCCCGACGAAGACAAATACAACCAAGTGCAGTTGATGACCATGAGCGCCGTCGACTTTCTCGACCAGTGGTTCGAGACCGACGTGCTCAAAGCGACGATGTCGGCATCAGGGATCATCGGCACCTTTCTCGGCGTGCGTTCGCCGGGCACGGCTTACGTTCTGTTGCACCACTACATGGGTGAAATCGACGGCGCGTTTCGATCCTGGGGATTGTCGCGTGGCGGCACAGGCGCAATTTCAAATGCGATCGGCGACGCAGCGCGCGAAGCCGGAGCGGAGATTCGCACTGAAGCACCCATCGCGAAGATCCTTTTGAAGAACGGCCGGGCAACAGGTGTCGTGCTCGCGAACGGAGACGAGATCGATGCGGACGTAGTTTCGTCGAGTGTCGATCCACGTCTGACGTTTATGAAGATGATTGGCGAAGAGCATTTGCCTGACGACTTCGCGGAAGATTTGAAGCGCTACAAGTATCGCGGCTCGTCGGGGAAGGTGAATCTGGCGCTGGACGGTCTACCGAATTTCAAATCAAAGCCGGGCGCTGGACCGCACCTGCGCGGCGCCGTATCAATTTCTCCCGGCGTGGAATACATGGAGCGGGCCTACGATGAAGCCAAGTATGGCCGCTTCTCGCGACGGCCCTACATCGACATGGTTATTCCGAGTTTGACGGATCCTTCGGTGGCGCCGCCGGGCAAACACGTGATGTCGTGCTTTGTGCAGTATGCGCCTTACAACCTGAAGGAAGGTTCCTGGGATGACAAGCGTGAAGAGTTTGGTGATACGGTGATTGATACGATCGCGGAACACGCCCCAAACATTAAGGACTTGATTCTGCACCGGCAGGTGTTGACGCCTTTGGATATCGAACGCGATTTTGGCTTGTCGGAAGGAAATATTTTCCAGGGCGAACTGACGCTGGAACAGCTTTTCTTCTTACGGCCCGCGCCTGGATGGGCGCAATATCGAACGCCGATCAAAAATCTTTACATGTGTGGTTCGGCAACGCATCCCGGCGGCGGCATCATGGGCGCGCCCGGTCGCAACGCCGCGATGCAGATGCTGAAGGATCTGAAGTAGTTTAGGCGCGGATTAACGCAGAGAGACGCGGATCAGAACTTAAGAGCGACTGAAACTGGTTAATGGTTATTCTTATCCGCGTCTATTCGCGTTAATCCGCGGCTAAATTTGTTCGGCAAGATTACATGTCAACGCACGACATCATCATTATCGGCGGCGGGCACAATGGTTTGGTTGCCGCCTGCTACCTGGCGAAGGCGGGTCTGAAAACGCTTGTGCTGGAGCGTCGTGATGTCGTTGGCGGGACTTCCGTAACCGAAGAAATTCATTCCGGCTTTCGTTGTTCAACTCTGGCCCATTCGGCTGGCCCGCTGTTACCCCACATCACAAAAGACCTGGGTTTGGAACGCTACGGTTTGGAGTTCATCAACCCGGACGTTCGCGTGTTGGCGTTAACACCTGAGACTGGCTCCATCTGCATCTATAACGATGCGGGCCGCACGGTCAGTGAAATCAAAAAGGTTTCTGCAGCCGATGCCAAAAGCTATCCCGAATTTGCGCGGAGTTTTGCGCGCATCGGGAAAGTGTTGGCGCCGCTGGTGACAATGACCCCGCCCGCAATTGATAACCCCTCGGCAGGCGAGCTCTTTAATCTTGGCAAGCTGGGTTTGTCGTTTCGCCGGCTCGGCAAACGGGACGCCTACCGGTTGCTCCGTTGGGGACCGATGGCCGTTGCTGACCTGGTGTCGGAGTGGTTTGAAACGGAAGCGCTACGAGCGACGGTGGCCGCACGTGGCATCTTCGGCGGTTTTGCCGGACCGTGGTCAGCCGGCACAAGCCTGGGTTTGCTCTGGCAATCAGCGTTGGAGGGTCATGCGATCCCACCGTCAACATTTGTCAAAGGTGGGATGGGTGCGATAACAGCGGCTTTGGCTAAAGCCGCTCAGGCG
This sequence comes from Pyrinomonadaceae bacterium, assembly GCA_041748795.1. Lineage (GTDB taxonomy): Bacteria > Acidobacteriota > Blastocatellia > Pyrinomonadales > Pyrinomonadaceae > PSRF01. The sequence goes on along the minus strand of JBGTCM010000476.1, from coordinate 1,741 downwards.
TTGGGAGTTGAGATCAGAACGGCGGCCGCAGTCGAAAGCATTGAGACGGATTCGGAAACGGCATCCAAGGTGGTGCTTCAAAACGGCGAAGAGATTTCGGCACGGGCGGTTGTCTCCAGTGCGGACCCGCGCACAACGTTTCTGAAGCTGATCGATCCGGTCAATCTCGATCCCACTTTTCTTTTGAAGGTCCGCAACTACAGAGCGCTCGGGGTCTCGGCTAAGATCAACCTGGCGCTATCCGGCCTGCCTTCGTTTACTTCCGTCGACGGGGACACAGCAAAGCTTTCCGGCCGGATTCATGTTGGACCAGACATCGACTATCTCGAGCGTGCTTTCGACGCGGCAAAGTATGGCAACTATTCGACTGAGCCTTACATGGACATTCAGATACCAACGCTCGCCGACGACTCGCTTGCACCCAAAGGCGCGCATGTGATGTCGATTTACGTTCAATACGCGCCATACAAGTTGAAGGTTGGAGATTGGAATTCGCGGCGTGAAGAGTTTGCAGATAACGTATTGAATGTTTTGACGAACTACGCGCCTGATTTGAAAAGTCTGATTGTGGCCCGGCAAATCATCACGCCTCTGGATTTGGAAGAGACCTATGGCCTGAGCGGTGGACACATTCATCACGGCGAACAATCTCTTGATCAGTTTTTTTCTTTCCGTCCTTTGATTGGCTGGTCGCAATACCGCACTCCTATTAAGGGACTCTATTTGTGCGGAGCAGGAACGCACCCCGGTGGAGGGATTACTGGTGGGCCGGGCGCAAATGCGAGCCGCGAGATTATCAAGGACTTCAAGGCATCTAGATGGTAGTTTTCGGTCACCTGTGTAACCGTGAGTTCCGTGTCGAGGCGTTTGCGGCTCTGCCGCGTTCCGTGCGGTAAGGCTCTGCCTTACCGATTACGCCTGTAGCTTTCTGGAGGCTATGCCTCCGAGGCGTAGCCTCAAGACCAAAGACGCTGGCCGGTAAGGCAAAGCCTTACCGCACCGAACGCGGCAGAGCCGCAGAGAAGCGGTTTAATGACGATGCTGTATTCCTATGATGGTGAATAACGCGATAACAATCGCCGGCTCCAGGGATATACCCAGTGAAACGGCCCGCACACTTTTTGAGCAACACCTTTCACCGTTTTTATCTCAAGGCAGGACATGGATTCTTGGGGGCAGTCGCGGAGTCGACCAGTGGGCCATTGAATGGTTACTGGAAAACAGCGAGGCTTGTTGGATTGTTGTCCCTTACACCAGATCGAAACAGGCGAGGTGGGTCCAACCCTGGTTTGATGAGGTGGAGCGAGTCGTCGAGTTGCAACTGCCGAAACGCAAGAATGCCAACGCTATCCGAAATCGTCACCTGGTTGATCTTTCACAGATGGTGTTTGGCTTCTGGTCGGGAAAGGGAGGCGGAACCATCAAGACGCTAAAGTATGCTCTACGGCAACGGAAAGAGGTTCATGCGATTCCGGCGACTATCAGCACTTAACTTGCAGAGACCGTAGTATTGGACGGGCATTGAACATCGCTCGAACCGAAATGCCCGCGAAGCTGTATCAGAAGCGGTAGCGACCGGGTCACCGTGAGTAGGAAGTGGCGCTGGGCAACTGCGACCCACACAACTCTTTCGCAGCGACGACCCGGTCGCTTACCGCTTCCGGTTCTGATACCGCTCCGCGACTGGTTTATTATTTTTCCTGCGATGCGAGCGTCTAAAATCTCGTTCCCATGGAACCAA
>JBGTCM010000475.1:0-2401 GCA_041748795.1 Pyrinomonadaceae bacterium | reverse complement strand
ACCGGCGAAAAGTTCACTGGCGCAGTAGACCTCGTTGTCGAGATTCTCTCACCGGGCGCAGCAAATCGCCGTCGCGATCTCGAGGCGAAGCGGCGGCTGTACGGGAAGTATAACGTGGAAGAATATTGGATCGTTGACAGTGAGAACCGATCTGTTTCGGTGCTGCTGCTGGAAGCAAACAAGTTTAATGAGAATGCCACCCTAACTGGCGACGACGAACTTACTTCGGCTGTCCTTCCTGGTTTTCGGTTACCCGTAAGCGTTATCTTCAATCTTTGATTTCGTAGTCTCAAGTCGACATGCGTTTCTCACGCAACCAGATAATCGGTGCACTAATCCTTCTCGGCCTCATCTGGTTAGTAAGTTTCTACCGCATGATATTCTCTCCCGCGTGAATCGCAGCGAATCGCGCAATCCAGTAATCGCCATTGTTGGCCCAACAGCTTCAGGTAAAAGCACCCTGGGAATCGAGGTCGCTTTGCGCCTCGGTGGTGAAATTATTAACTGCGACTCAGTCCAGGTTTATCGTGATATCCAGATAGCGACTGCGAAAGTTCCGATCGAAGAACGAAAAGGCGTGCCACATCACCTAATCGACTTCGTTCCACCTTCAATCAATTACACAGCCGGCGAATGGGCGCGCGAGGCTGCAATCAAAATTGACGAGATTGAACGCCGCGGCCGGGTGCCGATATTGGTGGGCGGCACCGGACTTTACCTGCGAGCTCTACGCAATCCATTCTTCCCCAGCCCGCAAACGGACGAAGCCATCCGGCGCCGTCTCAACAAGATTCGAGAGGATCGCGGCGCAGAGTATCTCTACCGGCTATTGCAGAAGCTCGATTCCGCTTCCGCCAAAGATCTTTACCCGCGCGATTGGCCACGAGTCCAACGCGCGATTGAAGTTCGTCTGCAAACCGGCAAACCCATGTCGGAACAAAAAACGCGACGTCCCGAACCGCATGAGAGCACACGCCGGCTGCGAATAATGGCTTTAAATCCGCCGAGAGCCGAACTCTACACGCTCATCAATAAACGGACTGAAAGCCACTTCTCTGACGGCTTGGTAGGGGAGGTTGAAAAGTTGCTTTCCAGGGGCATTCCTGCGAATTCCAATGCGCTTGGCGCTCATGGTTACCGGCGCGCGGTCGAGTATTTGGCGGGCAAACGCGATTTGCCGAGTGCAATCGAACAGACGAAGTTGGATGTCCGCCATTACGCGAAGCGCCAGGTGACGTGGTTTCGCAAGGAACCCGCGGTCGAGTGGTTTGAGGGCTTTGGGGAGGATTCCGGGACAGTTCAATCAGTTTTGAAGGCGCTTTTAACTGAATCTGACCAGCCGGGTAGTCCTGGTTCGGCTTGAGGGGGTGAAATCGGAGGTCCAATCCTAACGTTTCCTTCACGATCTTAATTGTTCTTGTCAGGACCTACACACTGGGAGTAATCTGTCATCCCCTACCCAATTTAGTCTTCAGGTGCCATACATGTCCGACGGAAAACCTGCGCCGCAGAATATTCAGGACGCTTTTCTAAACACCGTCCGCCGGGAAAAAACCACGGTGGTTATGTATCTATTGAATGGCGCAAAGCTGACGGGCCGCATCCGAAGTTTCGATAAATTCTCCGTTTTATTGGAGTCAGGTTCCAACGAACAACTGATCTTCAAACACGCTATCTCGACGATTTCCCAAAACAGGCGCAGCAGTGGCGAACTGCGACCACATCCCGCTTCGGATTTCTCTCAAGACGAACCGGCTCACTCTCACCCGGACAGACCGACCGGCTCGCCTCAGCCCTAACATTCCTTTAAACTCTGTCCGCTAAATCTAAACTTCACTGAAGAGGACCGGGTGGCGGGAACTTTTATTACCTTCGAAGGGATCGACGGCAGCGGCAAGTCCACGCAGTTACGCCTACTGGCGAATTTCCTAAAATCAAAAGGGTGCGATGCATTACTGACACGGGAGCCTGGCGGCACGCCTGTTGGCAACCGCCTCAGAGCTGCGCTGCTTGACGCGCATGAGGAAGTTGACCCGCTCGCTGAGCTACTCGTGTTCGCCGCTGATCGCGCGCAGCATGTGCGCCGGGTTTTGCGGCCGGCCCTGGATGAGGGTCGAGTAGTGTTCTCTGATCGCTACGCGGATGCTACTGCGGCTTATCAGGGCGCCGGACGCGGTTTTTCGCCTGAGTTAATTCGCGGGATCATTCAATTGGCGACGGAGGGCTTGAAACCGGATTTGACGGTGCTGTTCGACCTCAGTGTAGGTGAGTCGAATGTTCGTACGCGCCGGCGTTCAAACGAGAAACAGCGGGGCGATCGACTCGACGCGGAGGCCGAGGATTTTCACATCCGTGTGCGCGACGCTTACTTGCGTCTGGCCGAGGCGGAACCTGGGCGAAT
>JBGTCM010000474.1:0-4317 GCA_041748795.1 Pyrinomonadaceae bacterium | reverse complement strand
TGAACGAGACAAACGCCACTGGTGATTTAGTTTCGACTAACGAGGGTCTGGTTATTAGTCGTGGACCAGCGAGCGACAACTTTGCGTCAGCTTTCATTGATGCGATTGCTCAGCATCGCCATTGGGAGCGCGAACGAGTTTGATGGAACAGCCTCAGGCACGGTATGCAGAGTTCTTAGCCCGCGGAGCGGGCGATAGCGATTACGACAATCACCATCCCGAGAAATGGTCGGCGGTCGGCCGCTCCGCGGGCTTCGGATATCTTTAACGGTCGGGTCCCTGGGGTTTCGCTGCGCTACACCCCAGGCTTTACGCCGCCACCCGCTCCGCGGGCTTAGACTTTATTAATTCGTTCTGTGGGCGTGAACCAAACTAGCCGAAGCAATTATTATGAAAAAAACCTTTGTCTTAGGACTCATCGTCTTACTATCGCAAACCTCATGCATAGTCGCTGGCGGCTACAGCAGCGACGGTGGTTGGTACCTCTGGCCCGGCAGTTTCGTTGCCATCGTCGTGGTAATTATCGCGTTTCTTCTATTAAGGCGACGCAGATGATCTCATCGCGCAGCTAAGCATTAGTGCATACGATCGCACGAAGTCACACGAACCATCACGAGTCATACGAACCGTCACGAACCGTCACGAACAAGGATCAATTTCGTGCGGCTTCGTGTGCTTGGTGGATCGTATCTTCCTTGCGTTGCGTGCCCGCGCAAATGCTGAAACGACAAAGAGGCTTGACTTGGCTTCACTCAGCGCAGTCCGGGGTCGCGGTGCCAGGGCTTCTTAAATCGCAGAACATTTGCGGCGGTGCGCGTCGGGTTGAAGAGCATACGCGCCACAATTCTTACAAAAAGATTCTTTGAATTACGCTCAATGCTTTGAATGAGGCTCGTGTCCAGCGCGTCCTCTGCGATTAGCAGGCCCAGGCCGACCGTGGGTGTTATTACCAGGTCTACATATGTCTGTTTGCCGTGCAGTCCTACATTCCCAATCGATGCCTGACTGATTGGACCGATTTCAAACTGCGTACTCCAGGCAGCTGTCCAGGCGAAAGCCTTGAGACGGCTTCGCCAATAAGCGCCTGATTTGTCGAGGCGAAGGCCCATGCCTTTCGGATCGTTCTGAATTTGAATGAACCCGACCATTGAGCCTTCCAGAGGATGCGCAATGTAGTTTGTAAAAAATTTCCCCCCGTCTCCCCATCCGTGTAATGACTTAACTGAGCGAAGGTAATCCTTTACGAATGGACCTTTAAGGTCGCGGCGAGTTTTAGGCTGTGTCAAGGCATAGCCGTGCTGCACTCCGAGAAAGAGTAAGGACTGTTTGATCGCCGCCAACCAATGAAAGCCTTCATCCTTTACAACGCTTTGGTTAACATCTTCAGACGGCATTCGCGGCGGCGGACCAAGCCAGGGAGCCTCGGGGTAATTACTTTCCCTCGTGGGAAACGACGAGTTTTCAAGGCAAAGAGTAAATTGGCTGCGAATGCGGTCTTGGGGTCGAGTCTCTGGATCGAATGTCGCTTCATCGTGTTCACTCGCAGCCGAGGCTGACACTTGTAATCGGTTTTTCGCGCAGTCAGAGCTTGATGAAAATGTGTTCCGGAGCTCGATTCCAGGCTGCAGATCCTGAGCGGCTGTCGCACAAACTGCAGCCAGAACCAGTCCGCACGATGTTAGTCGTTTCACTTTAATCCTCCCGGACTCAACTTGAGGCAGGATTGCCGACCGTCAATTCAAAGTCATGCCATCAAGTTTCAGCAACGTGTGCAGCAACACGTTCGCGCCATTTGTGATATCTGCCGGTTCAGAAAACTCGCGTGGACTGTGGCTGATGCCGTCGCGGCTCGGCACGAAAATCATGCCTACCGGCGAAAGGTGCGTAATCTCCTGAGCGTCGTGCCCCGCGCCGCTCGGCAACAGTTTCGTAGTTAATCCCAATTGTTTGGCAGCGTCGTCTATAACACGACGAAAGCGTGTATCGGTTGGCGCGGGCTGCGATGCATTAACCTGCTTGAACTCGAACTTTGTTCCCGTTGCGGCCTCGATCCGGCGAACCTCCGATTGAATTTTTTCAAAAAGCATTTGCACCTTTGCTGCATTCAGATCGCGTAGCCCCAGACTGGTCGTGACCTTGCCGGGGACAATGTTGAATGCTCCCGGGAATGCCTGGATTCTGCCAACAGTTCCTACCTGCCGGCCAGGCAACGAAGTAACAATGCGATTGACCGCGTCGATGTATTTCGCCGCCGCGAGTAACGCGTCGCGACGCTGGTTCATCGGAGTCGTGCCCGCGTGATTTGCAAACCCCTGGATCGTTACTTCCCACCAAAACACGCCCACGATTCCTTCGACCACACCGATGTTGATCTTTTCCTGATGCAGAGTGCCACCCTGTTCGATGTGGAGCTCGAGGTAACCCGCTAGGTCGCCTTTCTTTCGCAAGGCGCTCGCGAGTCTTTCAGGGTCGCCGCCGATGAATTTGATGCCGGCGCGTATCGTCTTCTTGCTATTGGTGACGATGCTTAGGTCTTTCTCGGTTAGGCCTCTGGCGATTGCGATGCTTCCGATGGTTCCGCCCTCTTCGTTTTGGAAGATGACGACTTCCAACGGGTGCCGCAGGCGCGCATTGTTTTCCGCCAATGTTTGCGCCACCTCGATTGCGCCCATTGAACCGACCTGGCCGTCGTAGCTGCCACCCTCGGGCACGGAGTCAATGTGCGAACCGATCATTAAGGGCTTCAGTTGAGCGTCGGTTCCCGCGCGTTGCCCGACGATGTTCCCGGCCGCGTCTATCGAAACTTCCAGCTGAGCCTCGCGCATCAGCTTCATCGCATACTGCCGGGCTTCAAGGTCGGCTTCCGTGTAAGCGAGGCGATGTGTGCCGCCCTCGGGTGTTTTCCCAAACCGCGCGAGTTCTGTGAGACGCGCATTAAGACGTTGTCCGTTGACGCGTAGTTGTGGTGACGATTGCGGCAGGAGCAAGGTCAGCGCGGGAGCGGCGAACAACAGATTCAGATTGAAGTCTCTGCGATTCATAGAGATTTGAAATGCACTTCCAGTTGATTCCGGCGGCGCGAGTCGGTCCTCGCGGTTGTTTCTTGCTGGTTTCGGGTTAGTCTGTGTGATCCGTGGATCGTTTGACCGATAAGATAAAAACTATGCACGAATTACACGAAGTAACGCAAAATGGCGATCGACGTGGATGCGTCCGCGTTGCTTCGTGTTATTCGTGTCATTTCGTGGATGTCTTTAATGGTTGAGACAAAACGAACCACGAATCTCACGAACACGAAGCGCAATTGAGATAGAGCCCAAGCTCAGTATTGTTTCCCGCCTAATCAGTTTTCAAAGACGCGTTGTCGATCACGAAGCGATACTTAACGTCGCTTCTCTGCATCCGGTCGTATGCTTCATCAATCTTCTGGATCGGGATCATCTCTATTTCCGAGACGATACCTTTCCCGGCACAGAAGTCGAGCATTTCCTGCGTCTCGGCAATACCGCCGATGAGCGAGCCGGCGATCGCTCTTCGCTTGAAGATCAGCGGCCCGACGTCGGGAGAAGGATGGGCCACCTCAGGCACGCCTAATAGCACCAGCGTCCCGTCGCGTTTCAGAAGATTGGTGTAAGCGTCCAGGTTGTGACTCGCAGCTACGGTGTTGAGAATGAGATCGAAGCTGTTTGCATGCGCGTCCATCTCTGCGACGTTTCGCGACACTATTACCTCGCCGGCGCCAAGCGCCTTTGCGTCCTCGCGCTTGCTGTCGGAAGTCGTGAAAGCAACGGTGTGCGCTCCCATCGCGTGGGCAAGCTTGATCCCCATGTGGCCCAGACCACCGATGCCGACGATGCCCACCTTCCTGCCGGGACCTGCTTTCCAATGGCGCAGCGGTGAATACGTTGTTATACCCGCGCATAAGAGTGGCGCGACCGCCGCGAGCTGTTCCGCAGGGTGAGTGATCTTGAGCACGAACTTTTCATCGACTACGATCCGCTGCGAGTAGCCGCCCAGCGTATGGCCGGGAGGATCATCCACTACGGAGTTATAAGTAGCGATCAATCCCTTCTCGCAATACTGCTCCAGGCCTTCATCACAGCCGTGGCAATGCCGGCAGCTATTCACCAGGCATCCGACGCCGACCGTCTCGCCAACCTTAAACGTGTTGACCTCGCCGCCCACCGCAGTGACGTGGCCCACGATCTCGTGGCCGGGAACACATGGATACAACGTCCCGTCCCACTCCGATCGCACCGTGTGAAGATCCGAGTGACAGACGCCGCAATAGGCGATTTCGATCTGAACGTCGCCCGG
>JBGTCM010000473.1:0-8134 GCA_041748795.1 Pyrinomonadaceae bacterium | reverse complement strand
CCTGTAATCAACTACGTTATCTTCCTCCACGGCGTATTCCTCCTTAGCAATAAGGTTGATGGTTCGTCGAAAAACTCATCAAGAATACGCCACCTCTAATTTGCTCATACACAACTTTCGACGATAACTCGCAAAGCCTCGCTCCACCCCAGGCTTTACGCCTTCGCCGCGCTCCGCGGGCTAAGGCAAATTGAACTGTGCCGGACATTACTTCTTATAAACGTAGTAAACGACACCTGCGTAATCGTCAGTCATAAGGAATGCATTCGGTCCAAAACTGAGAATATCTACCGGCCGTCCATTAACTTTGCTCCCGTTTAGAAACCCGGTGATGAAGTCTTCGGGTTGAGCAGCTCCACTGCTTCCGCGAAGCCGTGTTACTCGATACCCGCGGTTGAGATGTTTCTTGGTTGAGCCGTGGAGAGCCACCAGCATCGCATTGCTTAACTCGGTATCGCTCGCTGCGTCAAAGTATTCCAATCCGAGCGGTGAGCTATGCGCGTCGAAGGCCGCATAAGCGCGCGGGACATTACGGCAGTTCATCTTTCTGCTGCGGACATTAAACTTTGGATCCGGAAAACGCCCAGCTCCGGATTGATAACAATACGGCCAACCGTAATGCGTACCGTCCTTGACCGAGTACATCGTATCGGCCGGTTTGTGATCGCCAAGATGATCCGAACCCATGTTGGTAGCAAATAGATTATTCTTTACCCACCGCAAACCAACTGCGTTACGAAGCCCTTTGGCAAAGTGCTTTTGGTTCTTGCCGTCAGCGTCCATCACCAATATGCTGGCTCGGACTGCCTCTTTTTCCTCGCAAGCATTGCAACTGCTTCCCACGGACAGATAAAGTTTTCCGTCAGTGTCAAAAGCGATCGTTCTGGTCAAATGCCAGCCGCCGTATTTATAACCCAGGCCGTAATCGGGAAAAGTGGCTAACACTTCCGGTTCACTGCTCGGCGCTATTTCGCCGGCGACAAACTTGTAACGCAATAATTTATCGGTCAACGCCAGGTAAAACCAATCAATACCTCGCGCGTCTTTGTGAAAAGCGATGCTGTTTGGATTGCGGAGGTTTTTGACATATGGCGTTACTTTCCTGAAACTTCGGCTCCCAAGATCAAACTCATCGAGAATGTACACAACGCCCCTGGTGTTATCGGCGAGGTTGTACATATCGGAGACGAATATTCGGCCGTCCGGACTTTTCGCCATGAAGCGCACACGCTTTAGTCCCTGCGCTGCGGGGGTAATACCAAAACCCTCCGGTAGATAGAGATCGAATGTCCTATCGCCACTGAGGGAAACGCGCTGGGCCACAAGCCTGGGACCGGCGGACGCGTAAAGAACGAAACTGCCTTGTCCACAAGAGGCGATGAGAGAGAGCGTAGTAAGAAGCGATAGTATTCTGTTAATCAACATGTGGGCGGTAAAGAAATCTCTTCCTAGTTCTGATGCAGTTTGATTCAGTCGGCCAATACAGAACCCAGCGCGGTAGCGGGATCCAAACTTTTTTGAGTTCGGATTTGACTTGTCCGCACGCCGGGCACAGGTGCCCTATCTAAACGGGAAGCGTAGATAAGACCAGAGACTCAACTCGACATCACGATGCCAAAGTGTTGTCTCAAGACTTTGGCATATTCCTGTTCGTCCTGAAGCGTCTGCTCGATTCGTTCTCCGCTCTCCGTATTGATCAACCGCAATTCACTGAGCGTGATGCGGCCTTGCGGCGTTGCCCGCGTGCAAACGCGCTTCTGAGTAAAGTGGGACTGCGGCGAAGTCTGATGGTAGTGGCACATCTCAGCGTAATCAGGAAAAGTAAACGGCTGTAGAGTGAAGCTGTATTGCGCTTTCCATTCGTCGCCGTCTCCACGTTGCCAAAGGATTCGGCGTTCATTCTCGGGAAGGATCTTGTAAGCCCTGTCTTTCCGTACTTGCTCTTCAGGCGTGTCTATCAAGAGTGGCTCACGGAAGGAATCGCCAAAGCCGACATCCGCCAGCCAACGTTGATCCAGTTGAACCATTAGAGTCATGTGATCGAAGTCTGGGCCAAACTCTCCTGCAGCGTTAGCAACGCGCGCCGAAAGCATATCCACTTCGAAACCCAAAGCCCGCAGCAACCCGGCAAAAAGACCGTTTAGCTCATAACAAAATCCTCCGCGGCGTCGACTGACAACTTTGTCGAACAGAACTTCCTCTTTGAGGATGATGTGCTGCCCGTTGTGAACACTCAGATTCTCAAATGGCACAGCTAAAAGGTGGGCTTCTTGTAGGGCACGCAAGGTTTCAGCGGTCGGCGCCGTCGAGCCGCTATAGTTAATCCGTTCCAGATAAGCTGCGATGTCCATGAATATCTTAAGATTGCGGTGCGTGCACATGTTATCACCGGCGTTTGATTGATGGGAGGCAATGGGACGATCCACGAATCACACTAGTCAACACGAAGTGTCCTTATAGTGCGCGCTCGAGGGTTTGGTGGACGTATTTTTCTGGTCATTTCGTTGACGCCTTCCGAGCACGAGGTTTGTATTCCGATTTCTTTTTCAGGCCGACAGCCTCCGCTTCATCTGAGTCCCGTCCAAACTGGGCCACCACCTGATCCTTTGCGCCTAGAATCAGTTCATGAAATTCCCACTCTTTCGCCGTGGCTTGTTTGCGAGCAGTTGCCGCTGTGGCGGCAGCCTTAGCTTCGGCCTGTTGCAGCTCGGTGAGTTCGCGATGCGTGTCCTGGAGGTCATTGAGCTTATAGCGAACGTTAATGGGAGCATAGCCCGCTACTCTTTGCAGCGCCGTAAAACAATCCTCGTCCATTTGTAGTAGTGAAGGTTTGAGTCGCTTCCTGCCATTTTCGTCCATCGTGAGAGTTCTCCTCGGATCTGTGAAGTATGACGAAGTGAATGTATCCAATCGGACCTGAATTCAGAGAAAGACTGTCCGATATTTTCGGACATTACGCGCTGCACCTCACGGCGCGCAAGATATGGCCGCGATCACCCCGCAACCGCCTGATGCCTAATCTCTTGCAACGTTAGGCATCCCCACCTTGGGCACGTGCTGCTCACGCGAGCGCAAAATCATCTGCTGATAGAACACGCTGTTCCCGGTTACGCTAAAAATCTGCCCATACAGTCGCAGCTTTATCCCCTCCATACGTAGCATTAACCGCCGGGTTGGCATAAACTGCCCGCATTGAAGCCCAAAAGGAAGCCGACCGTGTCCAGGCGTTCTGCCGGTGAGGGATCAATTGCTGCGACGAAAGGGGATCTCGATGAAAACCCTTGGAAAAGCCACCTCTCTTTTTTCCTTATTAGTCATCTCGGCTTTATTTTGTGTTGCGCAGCAAACTCCTCCACGAAGTCAGCAGCCTCTCGCGGTTCCCGTTTCCAACACCGCCCGGCTTGTCATCGAGGGCAAGGTGGTAAAGGTCCACGATGGCGACACCGTCACGCTCTTAGACCAGAACAATAAGAAAATGCCGATACGGCTGCAGGGAATCGACGCACCTGAACTGAAGCAGGCTTTTGGAGCAGCCGCGCAGGAAAACCTCTCGCGAATGGTGTTGGGGAAGCAGGTCACGATCTACTGGACCAAAATGGACAAGTACCGGCGCACCGTCGGCACGATCATGCTCGATGGACGCGACATGAATATTGAACAGGTCAAGGCCGGTGTCGCCTGGCACTTCAAGAAGTATGAAGACGAGCAGCCGCCCGAGGATCGACGCACTTATGCCGCGGCCGAACAGGAAGCACGCGCGGCCGGGCTTGGATTATGGAGTGATGCCAAATCAATCACGCCGGGCGATTGGCGGCAAGAGGCCAAGGCGAAACGTTGGGGACCACCGCCGCCGGAAGGGACGGTTATCGGAAACGTGAAGTCGAAGGCGTATCACCGATCCGATTGCCCGGGCTACCGCGATATGGCGGAAGCGAATCGCGTGTTTTTCAAGACGGTTTCTGAAGCTGAAGCAGCGGGGTACAGGCGAGCGGGAAATTGTCCGGCGGAGATCCAGCCGGTTGCGCAGAAAGCATTGGTGGTATCACAGACCCCCAAACCATCATCCACGTCGGAACCTCAAACGGGAGTACCTGTCCAAACTGCCACTAACAATCAGGAAGCAATCATCGGTAACAAGAACAGCAAGGTTTACCACTTGCCGGGTTGCGCTGGTTACACGAGAGTCTCCGAAAAGAACCAGGTCAAATTCAACACCGCCGAAGAAGCGGAGCAAGCGGGATACAAACTGGCAGGAAACTGCACCGCGAAAAACAGTCCATTGGTAGTCGGATCGCGAGCTCCCTCGACAAGCGTGACACCATCCACCACACCCTCCGCTCCATCATCCACTTTAGCGACGCTTAAAACCGTGACTCCTCCGGCCTCATCGAGCGCGGATCAGACAGTGATTATCGGTAACAAGAACAGCAAGATTTACCACCTGATCGGTTGCGCGGGTTATACAAAAGTATCTGAGCAGAACCAGGTGAAGTTCACGAGTGCTGAGGAAGCTGAGAAGGCCGGTTTTAGAGTCGCCAAGAACTGTTCCGCAAACAAGGGTAATTGAGCGAATGCTCGATGTATTGGCGATATTTCCACCTGACAGCGGCTTTGCCGCCATCCGTGCGGTAAGCCTATGGCTTACCGAGAACCGACCAAATTTTCGAGGCTGCGCCTCCGTTGCTTAGGATTGAGTTAGACCAAGATAAAGGAGGCGTAGCCTCGAGAAAAAAGGTTGGTCGCGGTAAGCCATAGGCTTACCGCACGGATGGCGGCAAAGCCGCGGGTGGTTCTACATCTCGGGTGTTGTCGAACGTCGGGGCGCACAAGTGCGCCATTAAAACGGCCGGCTATGTCGGTAGGTTCGCTGACTACATCAAGAGCGTTTCTACTCGGTGGGCGTGGACCATTTCTTCGCACGGCGACCAGGCAAAAACGGTGAAGCGTCCGTCCTGAGATGCCACTAGCGTGATCGCGTCGCGCTGATCGTAAACAAACTGTGCTGCCGAAAGGTGTCTGGTCCCGCCGAGTTCCAACGGTTGGACCACGGCCGCGACGTTTCCCACGATTGGCTCCGTTACCACTACCTGCTCAACCTGTCCGCCACCTTCGCGTCGGCCAATCTTTGCGCCAAACGCCAGTAGCTCATATTGATCGCTGATCAACGCCGCGCCGTCTACAGCCGTAAGTCCGGCGATAGCGTCGACAGCGTCAATAAAGGCCTCCTGCCAAATCGGTTTGCTTCTTTCGTTGTCATCCTGTCTCAACAGCGCCGCGAGCTCAGGATAAGGAGGCGACACGGCGTAAGGCACGTGTTGGATGATTGACAAAGGCCATTTCTCGGAGCCTTGTGGGACCACCAGTAATGAGCCGCCTCGACCGTGCGCGCGCATTGATGCTGCGAGTTGTAATAAAACGTTGAGAGAATCTCCGGTTGGACCGGGCGCTCCGAAACCGAGCAACGCAGTGACGAGGGCAGGGCAGTCAGGCAAACTCGTGCCCTGCTCATCCACCACCTTGATTTCATCGCCCTTTAGGACGACCACGTTTACATACTTACCTGTCTCCTGACTGCGGCGATACTTCACCACCAGTAAACCCGGTTCAATTACTTCCAGAACGAAGCAGAGCTTAGGAATCATTCTGGTGATTCCCCAAACACGCAATTCCCCGTTTTGCGCGTTGTCGCGCCAGACGCCCAGATGGATGCCGGGGCGCTCAACGGCCGGCGCCATGCGCGAGAGTATTGCGGGTGAAAGTTCTAACGGGCGTTCAAAAGTCATCGGCTGGGCTGATGCCTCGGGCGGAAGAAACGCGAGTGAGATCTTTGGTGCGTAACCTTCCTCACGTCGCAGGCTGGCCCAAAAGGTGGCGTTGATAATCGCTTCAACCGCGACCTGGTCAGGCTGCGGCGCTAACGCCTGTGGTTTGGCCTGAGCGACGGCGAAACGGCGGGCGAAGTAGTCTTTGATTGTAGCTGCTACGGCGCGGGCAGCCGGATATGCTGGTCCTGGCATAGGTCAGTGAATGAATAACGTTGCGTCTGGATTCGACATCGAGCAAATAACTGCTTTGGATTGATTGGTACGATACTTCAGGTCGAAGGAGTTCGCCAACGTGTGTAACGTCCGACGTCCCAAATCGCCGTTCAGATGGTGCACTTGTGCACCCCGGCAACGGACAAGCCCGCACTGTAAACGGATCCTCTAGGGTGGTAAAACGGATTTCCAAGCGCATTGCTCGCCTCTACTTACGCTTGAGAGTACGATACCACCATGAACGCGAGCCAAAAACAATCTTCAGCGATTGCCAAGTATACTGCGATGCATGAGTCAGGATGTTTTGTGCTTCCGAACCCCTGGGATGCAGGCACGGCCGTCTATCTCGAGCGACTGGGATTTGAGGCAGTGGCCACCACCTCGGCCGGGTTTGCTTTTTCTCGCGCGCTTCCCGATTCGGTTACAGCGGTTTCGCGCGGCATGATGCTGCAGCACATTGCCGAAGTCGTGGAAGCGACGACGCTGCCGGTTAACGCCGATTTCCAAAACGGATACGCGGATGAACCGGGAAGCGTGGCGACGAGCGTGGCGCTCTGTATTGCGACCGGTGTTGCTGGTCTATCGATTGAGGACGCGACGGGTGACGACGCCAAACCTCTCTACGATTTTAGTCTGGCGATCGAACGCATCAAGGCCGCACGTGCGGCGGTGGATGAATCGAATGTTCCGGTTGTGCTTACCGGCCGTTGTGAATCATGGCTGGTTGGACTCCCTGATCCTGCGCGGGTCGCACTCGAGCGATTGGTTGCGTACGCAGACGCTGGGGCCGATTGTCTCTACGCCCCAGGGGCCTCCGACCCAAATGATATCGCGGCAATCGTTAAAGCCGTTTCTCCAAAACCGGTAAACGTTCTGGTATCGACTTCAAATTCCGATCTCTCAGTTTCGCGTCTGGCCGATTTAGGCGTGCGGCGGATTTCCGTTGGCGGGGCGCTGGCACGCGTTGCCTGGGGTGCGTTTATGCGAGCCGCGAAAAGCATCAGGGAATCAGGAACGTTTAAATCTTTTGACGAGGCCGCTCCGTTTAATGAAATTCAGGATTTGTTTCTGAAGCGGGAATGACAGGTGTATAGAGTACGAGCTTCAGCTTGTAGTGGTTGGGGAGAAAACTAGCGTACATCCCGGTCCCAGCGGCAGCCTGAAGGCTGTACTCTATACGCCTCTTGCCCTAAACGCCTCTTACCGCGCTGAGATCTTTCTTGCTACATCGCCTACGCGGATTAGCCCAGGTTGGACCACCTTCGCGTTAATGCCACGCAAGTGAAGCTCTCTGCCCACAGTCGAATTAATAAACTTCATGGCATCGAGTCCGAAACGTGAAATGAATTTCTTGCAACCCGTGTGAGGTTGTGGCGTCACTTCGATCACCCCGGAGCCCAAAGTCAGCTGAGTTCCTACCGGTAGATTTTCAGCGCTCAAGTCCATATCAAGATAAAGCTGGTCACCTGCCAATTGCCAACGATCTCTTTCCTGCGCCACGAGGGCGGTGACGCGCGCATTCATAATGTTGAGTTGCATTTCGGGATGAGGCGAGCCATCCGGTGTGCGAGAGCTGCTCCGACTCTTCCAATTGTCACCAACCAGTCCTTCCAAAAGATCAAGCTGACCTTCTTCCAAAACTTCGCGTTCTTCAATACGCGGTCGTCGCACAATCAATTCGAGAAGACCTTCGTCTTTCGGCGCCTGGCGGATATGGTCGAGGCCGGCTTCAAGCTCAGCCATTGTCAGATGATTCATTCCTATTCCATCTCGGTAATGATCCAGTTTGCTTTGAGGCAATCGATTACAGAATCCCGACAGATCGGGATTCTGTAATTGGATAGCGAAACTGCGCGCGCCGGTTCGGTCTCGCCGGATGTTTCGATGAGGCTATGGTCTTGGAGGCGCCGCCGGCGGAGGAGCAGCTGCGTTGAACCGAACAATCACAGTGTTGGTGATGTCGATGGCGTCGTTGGAATAAATTATCCCGGCCTCCTGCTTATCAAAAAGTGCCGCCATTCCCATCTCCTTACCCATTGAGTCAATCACCGGCCTGAGTCTCTCCTGGAGAGTTTGAAGTTCGCGGACGCGCGCCG
>JBGTCM010000472.1:0-46757 GCA_041748795.1 Pyrinomonadaceae bacterium | reverse complement strand
TCGAACGAGGAAAACACGCCAGGCTCAGTAGCCGAAGTTCTGCGGCAACATGTTGCCAGGGTGAAGCCACGCGACTACGTGGCGCTCCTTGCGTATGTCGAAGAGACTCCGGAGATTGATGAGGCGCTCCAGGCTTTGCGGGTAGGCCTTCGCGATGCTACGGGGAGTGCGACAACCACTGGCTATGGTCCAAGGTTCCTTCATTCAACCGGACAGTTACACAAAGGCGGCCCGGATTCCGGGGTTTTCATTCAGATAACTGCGCCCGATAAAGTTGATTTCGAAGTTCCAGGCGCGCCGTACACCTTTAGCATACTCAAGCAGGCGCAGGCTCAAGGTGATCTGGCGGCGCTTCAGGCACATGGCCGGCGCGCGATACGGGTTGACCTGGGCGACGATGTGTTGCAAGGACTAACCACGCTTCAAGATCTCTTGCGAGCCGCTTGCGAAGGGCGCGTAGTTTAGAGTTAAAGCAGCTTTGCCCGAAAAGTATTTAAAGTCCCTCTTCTCTGTGCACTGTGTTCTCTGTGTCTTTGTGGTGGTCAATTTTCGAGCAAAATTCACCACAGAGCCACAGAGGACACTGAGGTTGCACAGAGAGATCGGTTTACGCCGCTACTTTTCGGGCAAAGCCAGTTCAAGCTTAAGCTTGCGTCGCGAAGCCACAACCTGAAGGTTGGACTCTAAACTACTGGCCTGAACTCAATCGCTTCCGATAATAGAAACCGCAATGACGACAACTGCAAACATTGGAATGATTGGTCTGGGCGTGATGGGCCAGAACCTGACGCTCAACATCGAGCGGAACGGATACTCAGTTGCAGTATGGGACCGCGAACCAGCCGTGCTAGACAGTTTTCTCGGGGCATCTCAGGGAAAACAAATCATCGGCGCGCGCTCTCCAGAAGAACTCGTCAAATCGCTCGAGTCGCCGCGAAAAATCATACTGCTGGTTAAAGCAGGTCCGCCCGTTGACTGGACGATTGATCTACTAAAACCGTTCCTCGATCGCGGCGACATACTGATCGACGGGGGCAACTCTCATTTCAAAGAAACTGAGCGACGGCAAAAGGCGCTCGAAGCCGATGGCTTATTCCTGATTGGCTCGGGCACGTCGGGAGGCGAGAAAGGCGCTCTGCTTGGACCAAGCCTGATGCCCGGTGGCGACAGGCAAGCGTACGAACAGATTCGTCCGATTTTCGAAGCCATCGCCGCGAAAGTTGCTGATGGCCCATGCGTCACCTACATCGGTCCGGGCGGCTCCGGGCACTTCGTAAAGATGGTGCACAACGGCATCGAGTATGGCGACATGCAGCTTATTGCCGAAGCCTACGACATCATGCGCAAAGGCTTTGGATTGCCGGCGCCGGAGATGGCCCGGGTCTTTGCCGAATGGAATCAAGGTGAACTCGAATCGTATTTGATCGAGATTACGGCGAAGATTCTCAGCGTCACGGATCCTGAGACAGGCCAACCGTTAGTCGATCTCGTTAAGGACCAGGCGGGACAAAAAGGTACGGGGCGTTGGACCAGCGAGTTGGCATTGGAGTTGGGTGTTCCAATTCCGACGATCGATGCCGCGATCGCGTCGCGCACGATTTCCGCGTTAAAGGATGAACGCAGTGAAGCAAGTCAAAAGCTTGGCGCGCGTACCAGAATGGACCCTGAACCGTTCAGTGATCCGATGAAGTCGGTACTAAAGGACGCGCTCTACGCCTCCAAGATCTGTTCTTATGCGCAGGGAATGAGCCTCATAAAACGCGGCTCCCTGGAATTTGGTTGGAACATCGACCTGAGCGAGGTGGCCCGAATCTGGCAAGGGGGCTGCATCATTCGGGCGAGGTTTCTGGGCAAGATCAAAGAAGCCTACAAGAAAGACCCGGAACTCCGGAATTTGTTGTTGGACGCGGACTTCAATTCGGCAATAGAACAAGCGCAAACAACTTGGCGAACGTCAGTTGGCGCAGCCTTGCAACGCGGCATTCCTGTGCTGGCGATGTCGTCGAGCCTTGGCTACTTCGACATGTATCGCTCCGACAATCTTCCACTGAACCTGACGCAGGCTCAGCGAGACTTCTTCGGCTCACACACGTACGAACGCACTGATAAACCCGAGCTTGGGTTTGTTCATACTGAATGGGAAGAGCTCCTTGGAGAGTAGCTCGCGGACTATCCACAGATTACACAAATTTAGCCACAGCGCGTGGGACGCCCAAAACAACTTTGTGTTAAGTGCGACTAAAACAACTTTGTCGGAGTCTGCGTAATCTGCGGATAGCTGTCCTCATGTCAAATCAACCAACAATTCTGGTTTTCGAAACGCCTGAACAAGTTGCGATGGCGGCGGCTGAACGGCTTGTCAAACTCGCGCAGACGTCCATTCACGATAACGGATTGTTCACCGTGGCTCTGTCAGGAGGAAACACGCCCCGGCTTTTGTACGAGCTGTTGGCTCAGGAAGCGTTCAAGGACCGCGTGGATTGGTCCGTAGTTCACACCTTCTTCGGTGACGAACGAATGGTTCCTGCGGATCATCCAGACAGCAACTACCGCATGGCCCGGGAAGCGTTGCTCTCCCACATGCCGATACCTGACGAGAACGTGCATCGGATGAACGGCATCGGTGCTGCTGTTACGAATGCTGGTGTTTATGAAAAGGAGTTGAGGAAATTCTTTGCAGGATCTGAATGGCCTCGGTTTGACCTGGTTTTGCTTGGGCTAGGTAAAGACGGCCACACTGCTTCGTTGTTTCCAGGCACCAGTGCTCTTAGCGAAAAGCATGCGTGGGTAGTGGCGAACTGGATCGACGAGTTTCAATCCTCTCGCCTCACGCTCACAGCGCCTGCAATCAACGCTGCGGCCAACGTGGATTTTTTGGTGACGGGCGCTGATAAGGCCCAAGCGCTCGCCACCGTCCTCGAAGGACCGTCACATCCGGAGCAGCTGCCCGCACAACTGATCAGACCGGAGTCTGGCTCAGTTACGTGGCTAGTGGATCGTCAGGCAGCGTCAAAGCTTTCGTCTGCCAGGGTTCAGCAATTCACATAACCAAGCAGCCAAAAGACAATAATAAAAATCAGAACGGTTGAAACGCAGCCACCACCAAATTTCCAGGCTGCGGCGCCGGCCAAAAGTCCACGCAGAGGTCCTTGCATAATTTATCTCCTAAGCAGGACAGGCATTCCTGCCTGACCCTCTCTTCGAATCGTTGTGTAAAACAAACCAGCCTGTTGGGTTACCGATAGACTGGAAAGTCGCTATTTCTTTCTCGCCCTGCCTCGAGTTGTCGCTGACTTCTTAGTCGATCTTGCGCCCGAAGACGGGCGGTTTGAAGTTTTCTTTTCACGTCTCTTTGTTTGTACGCTGTCGAACACACGTTATCGCTTCGCATGCTAACCGAACAGCTTCATAGGATTCGCTAATGACTCGGCAATGTTAGTGCCATAACTATTAACTGGACTCTTCGTGTGATCACCTGCCCGCGTCCGATCACTTCGTCGCTGACCGTTTCATGAAATTCAATAAAGATTTCTCTGACGGATGCAGAGTTCGGCCTCGGAATTTGATGAACTCGTCCAACGTCTTGAAGTATCGATTAATGATCGTGCCGGTTTCGAAGCTGTTAATTATCTCGGGGCAGACATAAGCGCTTCTGCACACAGCGGGCGTGTTTCCCAGCGCATCTGCCGTCTCCTTGATTGCCTCGACCACTTTTCGCTTTCGAACGGTGCCACTATCGCCGACGTCAGCGCCGACTCTCGCCAAGGCACAGGCACAAACGAGCGTGCCCGCCCAGGTCCGAAAATCTTTGGCGCTAAACTTTTCACCCATCACCTCTCGAATGTAGGCATTGATGTGCGATCGCGTGACGTCGACAAACGCGCCGTTTCCATTTTGAAACTTAAAGACCTCTCGTGACGGTTGCTGCAAAAGTTGTCGGATCACCTTCGCAACCTGCCGGTCCTTGAACTGTCGTTGCTGTTGAACGCCGGACTTACCCGGAAAATCGAATCCAATAACGTCGCCCTTCACCTTTACATGCTTTGGTCGCAGGGTCGCGATCCCGTAACTGCCATTCTCGCTCGCGTAAACCTGACTGCCGGGCCGAATGAAACAAGTTGAGAGAATTCGCAGGATGGAGGCCATCACCCGTTCTCGCCCGAGTCCTGTTTGCCTTAAATGGCCTGCGACCGTGGACCTCATTCTTGGGAGCGCCTCCGCAAATTTAATCAGCCGGTTAAACTTTTTGGCTTCCTGTCGACGGACATGATTGTCGTGATAGAGGTACTGCAATCGGCCTGCAGCATCTTTTCCGATCGCCTGCAGAGGACCACCCGCCGCGCTATTAATCCAGACATCTGTCCACGCGGGAGGAATCTTCAGCTCCTCGATCCTTTTTCGATCGGCAACGCTCAACTTTTGACCATCGACGCGCTGGTATGAGAAGCCGCGTGACGGCGATCCACGCCGATTAATACCTGTCTTTTGGAGTCGTTCGAGTATCGTCATTGATCCTGTTAGCTGAACGGGGCAGTAGCCCAACGGGCTAGACACGGTGTCACTCGTGCTCAGACACCTTCCTTACTGTCGGGCTTCTGCCCATGACTCAGCCGCTACCCACGATTGAGCTGCGAGCGGTCGTCTCGTTAAAACAACATTTTTGTATTGCCTGTTATGGGAAGTTAAGAGTCTCGCCGTTTGGGTGGCCCAGTTGCAATTTCATCAATTTCGCTTCCGGTCCCCTCGATCACCCTCACCCGGCTTTGACACGGTCTTGGCGTGTTGTTTGACATCCTGGGACAGGGAACGACCCTGATCATCGGATTCCTTAAATTGGCCCTTATCGTCGCGTCGCACGTAGCGCTTATCAGTTCCGGTGTCTATTAATTCGCGTTTGCTGCTCGCCTTCTTATTTGCCATCAGCCCCCCTCCTCGATCTTGTGTAGGCTTCCTGTACATAGCAGTTACCTACTTGTTTAGTAACAGACCACCATTTCGGTCTTTATGAACTTGGACCACCTCAACCGCAATCGTGATGCCAGCTTCTTTGCTCGAAAAGCGCGTAGTGATTCGGGTGTAATAACCGAGCGACTCGCCTTGCCGGTAAACAGGGATCAGTAATTGCAAAGTTCCGAAACAAAAAGGAGAAAGATAATGCCTAGAGGTGATAAAGGCGCTTATACGGATAAGCAAAAACGCCAGGCTGAGCACATCGAGGAGGGGTACGAGAAAAAGGGAGTGTCGAAGAAGGAAGCGGAATCTCGCGCCTGGGCCACCGTGAATAAGGAATCCGGTGGAGGGAAGAAGAGCGGGTCGGGACGAGGCAAAAAAGAAAACCGCAGTGCCTCCAAAAAGGGCGGTAAGAAAGGCGGCAAGAAGTCCGCGAAGAAGTCGTCAAAGAAATCCAGTAAGAAGACAAGCAAGAAAAAGTAAAAGTCATGGCGAGCAAACCTAAAAAATCCGGGACCACGTCACGCTCAACAAAGAGAGGGGCCAGGAAGTCCACGTTGTGCAATTCAGCGAAGGCTCTCGCTACCAAGGCACCTCGAGAGATGGGGCAACTAAAAGAGCCGAAGTCGCCGATGCCGGAGCAACATCAAAGAAAGCCCGGCCTGGAATCGAAGATAAAGCCGCGGCCGCGATATCAAGCGCCACATTACAAAGGATCCGGAAAACTCGAAAACAAGGTCGCCCTGATCACGGGCGGCGACTCCGGAATTGGACGAGCGGTCGCTGTGCTGTTTGCCAGGGAAGGCGCGGACGTAGCGTTTACATATCTGCCGCAAGAGAAAAGCGATGCTCTCGAAACGGCGGAAGCGATTGAAGCTGAAGGCCGGAAGGTCTACTTCATCGACGGCGATCTTAAAAAACCTGCGTTCTCCCGGCGCGTGGTGAAAGAGACGATTGCCAAGCTCGGCAAGCTCGATATCCTGGTCAACAATGCGGCCTATCAACAGCATCAGTCAGGTTTGGAAGAGTTGTCAGAGGAGCAATGGGACCGGACTTTTAAGACAAATATCTACGGCTACTTCTATATGACAAAAGCGGCCTTGCCGCATTTGGAGAAGGGAAGTGCAATCGTCAATACAGGTTCGATCACCGGACTGGAAGGCAGCAAGGAGTTGCTGGACTATTCAGCTACCAAAGGGGCGATTCACGCTTTCACTAAATCGCTGGCCCAGAACCTGGTTGAGAAAGGCATTCGCGTGAACTGCGTTTCGCCAGGACCGGTTTGGACGCCTTTAAATCCTTCTGACAAACCCGCAAAAAAGGTAGCTGAGTTTGGAGCCGACACGCCGATGAAGCGTCCGGCGCAGCCAGAAGAAATTGCGCCGGCGTACGTTTATTTCGCGTCAGAGATCGATTCAAGTTATGTGACCGGAGAGATCCTGACGTTACTCGGTGGCGAAACAACCGCCGCCTAGTTTTCTAAAACCAACTACAAAAGGAGAAACATCATGGGAGACAACGGTGGCGGAGGTAGTGCAGGTGTGGTAGCAGTGCTTGTGATTTTCGTAATACTCGTGGTGGCCGCGCTTTTCATTTTCGGCGGCCGGCTCTTCGGCGGCAATAAACAAGTTGATGTGAACATCAGCGCGCCGTCGAAATAGTCGAACAGGATTGGAAAACAACAGGTGTTGGAGAGTGGGCTTCATCGGAAGCACGTTCTGCAGCCCCTGTGCCGCGTGACTCTTCCCTTTCTTACGGCGAGGCAAGCACTCGATGTCTCGTAATTTGGGTCACGCGGCTTTGTTGTGAAAACTTGTCTGGAGGAGCGTTGAGATGAATCAGTGGTTTCGCAAGTTCGCGGTATCCGCGGCAAACATGCTGGGCGCGCCATGGATGTTTATTGTTAACGTCGGGTTAATTCTTGTTTGGGCCGGGGCTGGTCCCTTTTTCTATTATTCGGATACGTGGCAGCTGGTAATAAATACAGCGACCACGGTGTTTACTTACCTGGCCGTTTTCCTGATTCAAAACACACAGAACCGCGACGCGTTGGCCATTCACCTAAAGCTTGATGAACTGATAAAGGGCGTGACGGGCGCGCGCACGCATCTTGTGAACCTCGAAAACTTCACCGACGAAGAGCTCGTGAAACTGCAAGAAGAGTTTGGCAGGCTGCGGACGCGAGCCATCGAAGTCCATGAGAAACACCCTCCCGCAATTACGGGTGAGAACCCGCGGCCATTGGAATAATGACTCAAAGTGATTGCTCGTGGATCTGCGACTAGAATTGGAAATGCCGCTGAATTAGGAGTTGTCTACTCTCATCGGGAGATAATTATGAAACGGTCCGCCCTCAAAGCCAGCCCCCTTTCACTGGTTCCATCAGCCGAGGAGTCAACGACTTCTCCGGAGCAAAGATCCGAGCCACCCACAGATTATTTTGACGGATGGTTAACGTCCATAGCTACGGAGGTCGTACAACCGCGCCGCCTTCCGGCCAAGCGCGCATTGACCCTCGACGACATCATTAAAGTCAGCCGCTCTACTATTCGCGAAGGCTCAGATCATCGGCATTGGCCGCCAGATGTCGTGAAGAAATTCCTCGTGGCTGAAGTGATCAACCGCAAGAACAAGGATAACTAGAAGACAGGAGACAGGCGACAGGAGACAGCGGTCGGCGTCGTCGTGCCATTTCTGTTTGAATTGCTTCCTGCCTCCTGCTGTCTGCCGACGCTGCCCTCTATCTGCCCGCTGCCTTCTGGTTCTCCCCATCCAGCCAAGTCTTGAGTGGCGCGAAGTAATCAATGATCGCCGTGGCGTCCATTTTCTCTTCTCCTGTCATGGCCTTAAGGGCTTCCGGCCAGGGCTTACTCGAACCCATCGCCAACATCTGCTTGAGTTTCTCCCCCGCTTTCTTGTTCCCGTAAATCGAACACCGGTGCAGTGGGCCAGTCACGCCAGCCTCCCTACACAAGGCGCGGTGGAACTGAAACTGGAGAATGTGGGCCAGGAAGTAGCGTGAATAGGGGACGTTCGCGGGCACATGATACTTCGCCCCAGCATCGAAATCTTTTTCACTGCGTGGTTCGGGTGGCGTGATTCCCTGGTACTTCTCGCGCAGTTCCCACCAGGCTCTGTTGTAGTCGTTTGGCCCAATCTCACCTGAGAAAACTTTCCAGCGCCATTGATCGACCAAATAGCCGAAGGGTAGAAAAGCAACTTTGTCGAGGGCGCGTTGCAACAGAAAGCCCGTATCGGCGCTGGCGTCAGGAACTGTATTGATCAACCCAAGCTGCTGAAGATATGGCGGTGTCACTGACAGCGCCATCGTGTCGCCGATAGCTTCGTGGAAACCGTCGTTGGCACTGTCGCGATAAAGAAATGGTTGATTTGCATAGGCCATCTGGTAGTAGTTGTGGCCGAGCTCGTGATGCACGACTGAAAAATCTTCCTCGGTAATCTGCACGCACATCTTCAGACGAACGTCTTTTTCAAAGTCAACGTCCCAGGCGCTGGCATGGCAAACGACATCGCGGTCGGCCGGCTTCGCGAACAGCGAGCGTTCCCAGAACGTTGGTGGCAAAGACTCGAAACCGAGCGAGGTGAAAAACGATTCACCGTAACGGACCATCTGTTTTGGATCTGTATTTCGTTCCTTGAGGGTCTTTGTTAGATCAAATCCGCGGTCTCCGCCTTGTGGCGCGAGGAGCGGATAAATGTTTCCCCACTGTTGCGCCCACATATTCCCCAGCAGATGTGCCGGGATTGGTTTGTCTTCCGCCACTACTTCTTTGCCGTACTTTTCTGAAAGCCTTCGACGCGTGTAGGTGTAGAGCGAGTCGTAAAGCGGCTTTACCTGCAGCCAGAGTCGCTCCATCTCGGCAGCGAAGGCATCAGGCTCCATGTCGTACTTGGACCGCCACAGTGCTCCAGTATCTTTGAAGCCTAACTCTTTAGCGCCCTTGTTGCTTAGTTCTACAAAGCGTTCATAGTTCTTTCGATAAGGCGGTGCGATCTGGTGCCATCCCAGCCACGTTTGTTTCAACTCTTCCGGGTTGCGACTGTTGCCCATTGTGGCGCCAAGCTCATCAATGCCCATGCATTTTCCTTTATCGCCCTCGGGGCAATACTTTCCTTTTCCGTAATCGCCTTCCAAAGAAGCAGTTAGCTTTGTGAGCTCTTCGCGCTCGGGGGGATTGCTGGGCGCCGGAAGCACCAGCGAGAGTTTTAATAGTTTGGTCTTGCGGGATACGTCATAAGGTAATTCGAGTCCATCAAATCTCTTCGCCTGCTCTGCGAATTCAGTCGTTGCGGCGATCACCTGTTTGTTCGCCTCGGCCGATAACGCCTCCGTGTCGTCAGTAATAAAAGTGCTCTTTACCCAATCAGCGCGGCTGTATTTGATGTTGAGATCCAACAGCTTCGCCTCCGCGTCAGTAATAAACTTTTCCGCCTCCGCAGGTGTGCCTTTACCGCTCGACGTTGAAACGGAACCCGGATTGGAGCAGGACGTCACCAGAGCAAGGCTCACGCAAATGAGGAGAAACATTGCCGTCCACAGATTGCGACTGCGACCGATGAAATTCATAGTTGCCTCCGCTGCAAAATGAGCTAATGAATTTGATTAGGGGAATTGGATTGGATTGTACCCAGCGGAAGGAAAGTTGGAAAGTTTGCGTAAGCGTTCGTTGGCCGCCCGTTTCTAACCATAGTGGCGTAAAGCAAAAAACTTGATGCCGCTTCCAGTCTCTTCGTGGTAAGTTTCGCGCGTTAAGGAGGACCTGTTGCCCTAATGAAGTTTACCTCTCAGTCGTTGAAACCGGATTTGAAGCCGCAGAATGCGGATTTCTTTTTCGAAAGAGAAACCCAGCGGGGACATTTTTTTGCGGTGTTGGATTTTGAACAGCACGACTTTGCTAACCTGAATACAACCCTGGAAGCCAAACTCGAAACGATCGTCGACTCGTTTGTCACGCTGACACGATTCTCGCCCGATTTATTTCTCGGTTTCATAGCAAAGGAAATCAACAGTTTCCTCTACACCCTTGCACAGAATGCCGACGAACAGGAGTCGTTGTGTAGCGCGGCGTTGTGTTTGGTGAGCGGCAACCGGTTCTCGTACTTTACCTGTGGCGACGTTCGAGTGGCTCTTGCTAATCATGACCAATTGCTTCTGCTTGCCGGTCGTAAAGTTGATGAACGTGATCAGTCGATACGCCACTTGGGTCAACTCGAAGAGGAAAGTCCCTTTACGGATCAAATTCAGCACCTCACACTTAAGGACAGTGATGTTGTTCTGCTCATGACCAGCGGGCTCTCAAGCGAGTTTGACGGGCAGGGCCTTTTGGACCACGTCTTAAGTTCCGACGCGCTCGAGCCGGAGACGGTTTGCAGTACGCTGATGGAGGCTTCCGAAGCCAGCCAGGAAGATCGCACACTGGTGGTGATTGGCGGGCCTTACGAACAATCCGGCGAATTGCCTTTAGCCGAGGTGCATCCGGCGGTTGTGGCCTCGGAGCAGGCATTCGACCATACTAACGATGACGATGGAATTGGTGGGGCGGCACTGCGGACAAACATAGCCGTTGATGACGATCGCCTTCTTGAGCTCGATGAGAAGCTTGAGAATCTCAGTGCGGTGTTGGCTAACAAGGCAGACACCGCGGAACTGCTTGGGCTCCAAAGCGAGGTCTTGAAGTTGGGAGTACTGGCGAAGGAGAAGAGCGATGCTGGTGCGAATCGCGACGCGCACTCTTTACGAACTGGACAAGTGCCGGAAGCGGCAGCCCGCCCATCAGGCGGTTGGCGGCCATTGATGTGGGTTGCATTGCTTTTCGCGGTTGGACTCGCAGGTGCCTTAATCGGTGGACGTATTAATGCTTCAAGAACGGTAACAGTCCCGGAAGCGTGGACCGTTAAGACGTCGGGCAGTCAAATTGTGATTAGCCGTCTGAATAACGGAGGAAACCCGTCGATCGTCACTCTCAATACCGACCGGCCTTTGAGCTCGACCGGCGAGCAAACCTTCTCTTCATTCGCGGATGTTAAGCAATACATCGATACTATTACACCGTCAGACGCGCCAGTAACAGATGACCAGGTGCAGCCGGAAGTTCAAACTACGAGTCAGTCTCCGCCGAAGCCTCCGGCTCCGACGCCGGCAAAGGAAACGAAGCCTGCCGAGATCGTAACGTCTATTGCGTTTCGGCAAGGAGATTCATTGAAGACGCTGGCGCAGCGTTACAAGGTTCCTCCTGCCAGGTTAATCGCGCTTAATCCAAAAATAACTCGGTGGTCTATGGTTAAGAATGGTCAAAGAGTGGTGGTGCCCGCTGGGCCAGTAAATAGTCGAGCAGTTAGGCAGCAGCTCGAACGGGCTGCTGATCGACCGCCATCCAGGACAGCCACCCGGAAGGTCACGATAGAGGCGGGTGACACGTTGGATAAACTAGCTAACCGCCACAAGCTGTCGCCTTCGCGGCTGAAGGAACTTAATCCTCAGATCACAAACTGGTCCAGAATTCAGCCAGGCCAGAAGGTTCTGGTGCCAACGCCTGTTCGTGGCTGAAGCGCGGCCAATATAGCTGGGGATGGATTTTAATTCGCAACCGGCAGAGCGAGGGGCGGTACGTTGTTTTCTGCGTCGTGTGTCGGGGAAGTTTGCGGTGACTCTTTTGTAGAAACTGAGAAGCGCCGCTTTAATTTATTGAACGGCCATTCGACTACGTAGAACGAAGCTGCAGCGATTGCAACAGCGAGGCCCAGCTTAGCCCATGGTTCGAAGACGCCGAGATAGTAAAAAGTTGTGTTTCTCACCACCAGCCAATGCCAGAGATACAATCCATAAGAGATGCGGCCAAGCCAACCCAATGGCACTGAGCCTAGGATTACAGCCAATATTCTGGGTGGAGAATGTGCGGCTACCAAGACCAATACGCCGCACACCAGGGCGACAAAGGTAAAGCCGCCTTGGTATAGGATGCGGTCAGTAAAGCCGACCGTAGCCAACAGATAGACCAAACAAGCCGCAGTCAGCACACCTGTGAGGTTTAACCAGCGCTTGCCGCTCGATGAGATTCTCTCTACGGGTAACAACGCGAATAGGCAGCCCATCAAAAGAGCATCCGCCCTGGTGTCGGTTCCATAGTAAAGCCGCGTATAGTCTGCGCCCCCACTAAGCATGACAAGGCGGTGGATGAATATGCCGGCGATGATAGTTCCAAGAGCTAGCACGATGTGGCTGCGTTTGATTTTTAATGCCAGGCACAGAACGAAGACGATTGGCCAGACAAGATAGAACTGTTCCTCGATCGAGAGTGACCAAATGATGGCGGTAGGATCGAGCGCCGGTTCCCACTGGAAAGCCATGCGCCAGTTGGTTGCATAAACTAAAGCCAGCCCGATTAGCTGAAGCTGCCGACTAACACTGATTTGTTGGGTGTAAATGGTGACAATAAGGCAGCCGACCAGGTAAAGAACGAGCGCAGGCCCCAGCCGCAAAAGCCGGCGCATGTAGAATTTCTTCAGAGAGATAGAGTTGGTTCTGTCAAACTCGGCCGCGAGCAATCCAGTTATCAGAAAGCCACTTAGAACGAAGAAGAGATCAACGCCGAGAAAGCCCCCCTTGAGAGGGAAGGGGGTCAATTGATGGTGGATTAAAACAGAAATAATCGCGATGCCCCGAAGCCCGTCGAGTTCCGGGACGTGCCGAGATGCGAAGTTGTCCATTTCCAGTGATTGACGTGTAGGGATTATCCAATCAGGGGGACAAACTTAGTGTGACCGGGGCTGACGATTGTTGTACTAAGATTCAACCAACCCCTTTTTAATGTTCCGCTGCCATGCTTCGAAGTTACGAACTCGTCTTTTTGCTTGCTTGCGTGTCAGCTTCAGTTCCTGGGCCACGGAATCGATGCGAGCGGTGCGGTCCTTCTTTTTGTCGTATCGATCGCCGGGAGCTCTTAAGTAAATTTGGTAGGCTCGGGTCCATTCAGACTTAACCTCAGCGGTAGCCTGCTTACCGCGTTGTTCGGGCATATGCTGTCCTCGCGTCAAGGGTGATTTATTGAATCGGATTCTAGCAGCGATACTTACCGAGCGGTAGAGGAAATTTTGGCGATGATTGGGCTAACGGGACGACACTCAGACATTTTCTTCGGGAAATTCTTTGTTGCGGGAGGCGCGCGTTTCAGCTGGCGTTGTTATCTCGCCATCATTGAAAATTGTGGTTGAACTACTCGCGACCGGACCAGATCGTTATTTGATCTTGCCTCGTGTTTTAACCCGATTCCACCGGTGTTTTCTCAAATTCTGATGTGCATACGAAGGCAACGCCTCTTCATTTATTGAAGAAGCGTTGGCTAAAGTGGACGATCGCTCGCCTACAGATAGGTTAATAAAAATAGCCCGCGCGCGGTCTCCGTCGGAAACCGCGCCCAAGGCTAAAGCGTCATTCGTTAAACTGCTCGGCGCCCCGAAACGAGATTAATAATCAGCACGATAAGCGCGATAACCAAGAGCAGGTGAATCAGACTGCCCCCAACGCTACCGAGGAAACCGACCAGCCAAAGCACCAGCAGAATTACAAGAATCGTCCACAACATAGGAAGTCTCTCCTTTTGTTAGCTACTCTATTGTTGATCTCTAGGAACCGATCATTGAAGGAGCAATGCCCATGCCAACTTTGGTAAACCCACACGATTTCACGCCTAGGTCTCAAAAAGGCAGCGGCTTTGAGGGGGTGAGCGCTATAACAACGGGTTGTTCGGCTTTGAACCTTTGCGAAAGGTGCATTAGAACCGTTCGTTTCTGAATCCGGCCGGGTTTGGGAGTTGTGCGAAATTGGTTCAAAATGGGCGCGGTTAATTGTTCCAACCGACGGATAAAGGGTAGAACCTTTGAAAAGGCTCAGAATTAGGCGTTTAGTAGTCCTTTGCAAAGCTAAGCTCCCTGGCTTCAGGAACTTCGGCCCCTTTAGAGCTTAAGGGTTGACAAATTCGGTAACTGTAACTATATTGGTTACAGACGATAATCCGCTTTCAAGAATTATTCCCTATGTCGACCAGTAGCCGGTTTGCAGTTGCTGTACACGTCCTGACGCTGATGGCGTGGGCCGACGAAGAATCTCTTAAATCTGAACAAGTCGCTGAGAGCGTACAGACGAATCCGGTTGTGATTCGTCGCATGTTGTGTGAACTGGCTGAATCGAACCTCGTGGTATCACAGACGGGCGCAACGGGCGGGTCCAGGTTGGCGCGCGATCCGAGTCAAATCACCTTGCTGGATATTTACCACGCTGTTGAGAGTCCGGGAGTTTTCTCGTTACATCGCCACCCTCCAAGTCGAAGCTGCCCTGTTGGGGTAAACATTGGAACTGTGCTGAATGATGTACTCGACGAAGTGGATTCTGCCGTGGAGACAGTCCTACAAAGCATCACGGTCAAAGACGTAGTCTCGCGATTAAGACCTTGCGTTGCCTCCACCAATGGAAAGCGGAAGACTGGAGCGCGAGTTCAGATGGTGTCGGCGCGAAACTAGAGAAGGCGCGTATTCGTGTTATTAACAGGGTCGATGAGTGGACGTTGCGAGACACTCTCGATGCGTAAAACGAATCTCGCATGAAAGGATAGGCTTCAATTGAGTAGGCTTCAGAAAGATCAAGACGGTGTTGAACCAATGGATTCGGTTAAGCCGAATTTTGCGGGGGCTCATGAAGAGCTACTCGAAGACGCAGTCTCGATCGAAGATATCGACGAGGTCTTGGAGAAGCTCGCAACTGCCGGTATTTCAGGCACTGAGACCGACGAGCCAGTGATCGGCGAGTCGTCTTCTTCCTCGGCGCGGCCCGAAGACGATGAAGGCGCACCCGAGGAGATGGAGTTAGATCTCTCAGCCGGCGAATTGGATAAGACGTCGGATCCGGTACGAGTGTACATGAGAGAGATGGGTGTGGTGCCCCTTCTCAAGCGGGAGCAGGAAGTCTCGATCGCCAAGAGAATCGAGTGGGGACAGAAGCGCGCGCAAAAGGGTATCACGCGGTCTCCAGTCGCGGTTGCCGAGTTGATCAAGATCGGCACTGAATTGGAAGCCGGAACAATCGGTATTCGCGACGTTATAAATTTTTCGGATCAAACGGAGACGGAAGAACACGAAGATAAGACTGAAGAGTATTTTCAATGGACAGTCGAGGGCATTCAGAATATTCGCAAGCTGTATAGGCGAGGCATCAAAGAATTAGAGCAAATGAACGCCGAGCAAAAGTTGAGACGTGGAAAGTCGTCGAAGAAACTTGTTCGTCTCAGACGGAAGCTGGGTCGCACAAGGCTTGAGATTGTTGGGGAAATAGCAGGTTTGCATCTTAAAGAGGCAGTGCGGCAACGGTTGATAACTACCATTGCGGACCTTCATCGGGAAACGCGCACGCTCGAGCGCGAGATTGAAGCTAACCAGGTGAAGCTGACCAAGAAGCGGATCAAGGCTGACGACGCCAAAGAATTCAAACGACAGATTGGAGCGGCTAAGCGTCGCTTGAAGGAGGTCGAGACGTCACACCACGTGACGTCCCTTGAGCTTAAGCGGTCCCACCAGATGATCGTGACGGGTGAAGCTCAGGCGGCGCAGGCGAAGCATGAGCTCACTGAAGCAAATCTGCGTCTGGTAGTTTCGATCGCCAAGAAATATCAAAACCGTGGACTGCAGTTCCTTGACCTGATCCAGGAAGGAAACCTGGGACTAATGAAGGGCGTGGATAAGTTCGAATGGCGACGCGGATATAAGTTTTCTACCTATGCCACGTGGTGGATCCGTCAGGCAATTACGCGAGCAATTGCCGATCAGGCGCGGACAATTCGTATCCCGGTCCACATGATCGAGGTTATTAACAAGCTGCGGAACACTTCTCGCGAGTTGGTTCGTGAACTCGGTCGGGAACCAACCACTGAAGAGATAGCCAAAAAGATGGGAATGTCAGTCGAGAAAGTGAGCAAGGCACGAAAACTAGTGCAGCAACCAGTCTCACTCGAGACACCAATCGGAGAAAGTGGCGATTCGCAGTTGGGAGACTTGATTGAGGACAAATCTAGCACCAGCCCTGCTGAAAGGGTGATTACTTCAAACCTTCGCGAAATCACTGGCGATGTATTGCAAACCCTTAGCCCACGAGAAGAGCGAGTAATTCGCATGCGGTTTGGCTTGGATAGGGAAGGCCACGAGCGCACCCTAGAGGAGGTGGGTCAGGACTTCAATGTAACTCGGGAACGCATTCGCCAGATTGAAGCCAAAGCCCTTCGCAAACTTCGACATCCCTCACGCGCGCGTGTGCTGAAAAGCTTCATCGAAGGGCAGAGACAGTGAGTTTGTTTATGAGGTATTTAACGCGCAATAGGTCGCGATGTCTGAACAAGGAATAGGAAAAGGAACAAAATGAGCGAGAAGGTGACAAACGTAACGGATAGTTCTTTTGAAAGCGACGTACTTCAATCGTCAAAATTGATGTTGGTGGATTTTTGGGCCGAGTGGTGTGCGCCATGCCGCATGCTAACTCCCACGATCTATGCTATCGCGGAGCAATTTGCCAACACCGCCGGCGTTGTTAAGGTCAATGTGGATGACAACACCGCTACTGCGCAACGCTACGGCATCAAAGGTATTCCCACCCTGATTCTTTTCAGCCAGGGAAAGGAAGTAGAACGGGTCGTCGGCGCTACCAGCAAAGACTCAATTTCGCGCATGATTGAGAAGCACATGATGGTCGCAAACGCCTAAGTCTAGTCGGCATCGGACGAAAAGGGGGCCATTAGCGGCCCCCTTTTTTCCGTTGTGCGCCCGGCAGGGCGCTCTTACTAGGGAGTGAAAGTCTCCTACGAACCCGACAGGGGGAATCGTTAGCTGGTCGGCAAGGGTGTCCATCGCGAGGTGGAATCTGAAGGAAGCCGCAGGCAAAGCGCTGGCTCGACGAACAGAAATCGCATAAGAGGCGTGCAAGCTGGATGAGGAGGCAAGTATCTCTAAAGTCCGGTAGTGCTCTATTTCCAGTGTAGCACTACCTAAAGTCCAATACCTGTACGGAAAGCTTGTACGTAGATGCGGCGGACATAAGCGTGAAGGTGAGAGCGCATTACCCGGGGAGATCTGTCAACTTGTGTCACGCACTACCGGCATCGAGAGGTGACGGGAAGAGTTGGCAGAAGTCAGCCGAGGGCATAGTAGGTCCACGACCGGACTGGAGGCCCAAACGTGAAGTCACAGAATGGAGACTTGAATTTCGATGACCATAGCAGACGCAGATAGAAGAGCTGAGATGCTCGACTCCCACCCGGAGGGTAGCCAACGGAATTGGCGAGAGGAAGGCTTGGGTGTGTCAAAGGTCACGGCAAGGAGAGAACTCTCTGCTCGGAAGAAGGCGAACCGTTGTAGCCGCAGTGGTCGAATTAAGTTGCTGCTGTCTCAACTGAGCTATCTTCAGTGGACCTCATGAACCGCCGTATACGGAACCGTACGTACGGTGGTGTGGGAGGACGGCGGCGGTGACACCGCCTCCTACCCGATTCCTTTGGGAACTCTCCTAAAGCGCTAAGAAAAAGGACCAGCCAAGTGTTCGGTCTTCCAATCAGAATGAACTACTCCTTTGACCGATTTGACTCTCAGTCTTTGTGGCACGGTCGCCGAAAGTTCAGAAGTGTAAGTGTTTCTCAGTAAACCCGCCGAATTCTAGAGTGGCACCGAAACTGCAAAACGCGTGCTTGCGAAGTGCTCGTCCCTCTTTCGCCCAAATCCAAAGATTTCCCAAACCACTCGTAACTTTGACTACCCCAATGTACAAATACCGGGCTCCAACATGGTTCATGCGGTTGGTCGGCGTTGCTGGCGCGGGAGCCGTCACTTTCGCCCTTTCCCGTACACCCGTTTCGAGGATGGGCGCCCCGTTGTTGATGCTCTTGCTGATAGCCTTTCTCACGGGCTCCCGTTACTCCATACCAATGCCGCGGGGGCGTGGCCAGGTTTCACTCCTCAATATTTTCGTTCTGCTCGTTGTGCTTCTTTTTGGGGGCGACGCGGCCATTCCTTTCGCCGCCGCCACGTCGCTTTGCCTCTCCTTAAGCCAGGGCCGTGACAAGACTGTAGTATTATTCGATGCCTCTATCTCCGCGCTTTCGACAATTCTGTTGGTCTGGACTCTTCGCCTTAACTTCGGGACGATCCTAGAGCCCGGTACTGCCGCATACTCGTACAATTTCTTTGAAGCCCTTTTGTTGGCCGCCCTAATCCAAGCCTCGCTGAGCGCCGCCCAAATTCTTATCAATGAAGCGTATGTGATCAAAGAGTCAGTCTGGCGGAAGTGGGGAGCCATCGGACTCTGGACCTCTGTTACGTCACTCGCGGGAACGATTATCGCGGCTGTAGGAGCCTGGCTATTTTTTGCGATTGGTAATACTGCCTTCCTTGTGGTCGCTCTACTCGGTTTCATTTCGTTCCTCACGTACAGGAAGTACCACACGAATGTGGAGCCTCTCGCGGCACCGATCGAACATTTTGGCGCCGTTATTAGAGACTCTTCGGATCGTTTCCGCAGCGCCTTTGATAACGCCGCAATTGGCATGGCGCTGGTTACTCCAGAAGGTCGTTGGCTTCAAGTAAACCACTCGCTCTGTCGGCTACTGGGCTATTCGGAACGCGAGTTGATGGCGATCGACTATCTAAAAGTCCTTCACCCGAACGACCTCAGCCCCGCGCTTGCAAACTTTAAAGATTTGTTAAGGGGCCGGATTCCCTCCTGCCAAATGGAGAAGCGTTACATTCACAAAACCGGCGAAGAGGTTTGGGGCCTTTGGAGCGCCTCTCTGGCTCAGGACGCACACGCTCGCACACCCAACCTTATCTTCCAGATTCAAGACATTACCGATCGCAAACAGGCGGAAGAGAAGTTGCACCATGATGCTTTTCATGACGCACTAACAGGCCTTCCGAATCGTGCCCTCTTTACCGATCACGTAAAGCTGGCCATTGCTCGTTTGCATCGTCGCGGAGATCAGAGGTTCGCGGTGCTCTACCTCGACCTCGACCGCTTCAAGGTAATTAACGACTCGCTAGGTCACCTCGGTGGCGATCAACTCTTAATAGGGATCGCTCGGCGCCTGGAAAATTGTCTACGTCCGGGTGACACGATAGCCCGAATCGGTGGAGATGAGTTTACAGTGTTGCTGGAAGATATCGGGGACGGCAGTGAAGTCGCGCAAATTGCTGAGCGCATTCAAAACGAAATTTCCGCACCCTTCAATCTCAGCGGCAGAGAGGTATTTACCACGGTCAGTATGGGCATCGCTGTAAGTTCTCAAGAGTATGAGCGACCGGAAGATATTCTCCGAGATGCAGACACCGCGATGTATAGGGCTAAGGGTCTTGGCAAGGCGCGACATGAGACCTTTGATACAGGAATGCATTCTCAAGCTATCAAGCTACTGCAACTTGAAACCGACCTAAGGCGGGCCGTTGAGCGTCGAGAGTTCTTTGTGGTCTACCAGCCAATCATGTCTCTAGCATCGGAGAGTTTGCGCGGATTTGAAGCACTCGTTCGCTGGCACCATCCGATTCGCGGCTTGATATCACCGATGGAATTTATTCCCGTGGCTGAGGAGACGGGGATGATCGTGCAGATTGGTGAATGGGTATTGAGAGAGGCTTGCACCGAGATGCAGAGATGGCAGCAGATCTATCCTTCTGATCCTCGAATGTTTGTGTGTGTAAATCTATCAGTCAAACAGTTTTCGCAGCAGGACTTGATTGAGAAGGTTTCGGGAATTCTGAGAGAAACCAAACTTCCGCCCGCCAGCTTGAAGTTGGAGATAACTGAAAGTGCTGTCATGGAAAACGTTGAGACCGCGACGAGGATGTTGACCGAACTCCGAGAGCTAGGCGTGCAACTCGCGATGGACGACTTCGGTACTGGCTACTCTTCACTTTCGAACCTTCACAGATTCCCAATCAATACTCTAAAGATCGACCGCTCCTTCATCACTCACATGGTCGAAAACAACGAGAATGCGGAGATTGTACGAACGATCTCAGGCCTAGCCCATAACCTGGGGATGGACGTCGTAGCCGAAGGTGTAGAAACGCGTGAACAGTTGGAAATCTTGCGCGGCTTAGGATGTCAGTTTGGACAAGGCTATTTCTTCTCCAAACCCATTGATTCCAAAGGTGCTGAAGACTTCATTAGCGGATCTTACTCACCAAACCTACAACTCCTTGAGACTATGGGTGTCGACGCCCGGGCTCTAGCTGATTCAAATAACAGGCGCAACGATAGAGCGCCCACTGTCGCTTACGCCCGCGTAGTGTAAGAGTCGCCTGCAACGTCACCCGATAACCCTCAACAAATTACCTAAGAAATTTCTCGAGTACCGAGTTGTGCGTGTCTGCATCCCGTTCACCGCGCGCAATTGTCTCCTCCAGCAAATCCAGCCGCGTAAAGTCCCATTGCGACAAGGGCAATTGCTTACTGGGAGCAATGTAAAGGCGCGAGTTCTGCAGTCCGATGACGTTTTGAGGGTATGGCCGCGTTAGCATCACCAGATTGCGTTTTACTCCGTCAACGTTGTTTGCGAGAAACGCCGGAACGTTATCGACGACGCCGCCATCGATGGACCTGCGACCGGCAAATTTTCCGAGTGAAGTAAACGGAGGCGTTGCTGAGGACGCTAAGATCAGATCAACAAGTGCATCCGGAGACTCGCAATCGCGAGCATCGGAAACCAGGCCTTTGAAACCGACGCGTCTGCCGTAGGTTGGATGAACCATTTCGGGGCGTAACTTCCGTTCCAACTCGTAAACCAGCCAGCCAAGTAACGCGGCACC
Source organism: Pyrinomonadaceae bacterium (assembly GCA_041748795.1). Lineage (GTDB taxonomy): Bacteria > Acidobacteriota > Blastocatellia > Pyrinomonadales > Pyrinomonadaceae > PSRF01. The sequence continues at coordinate 25,955 of JBGTCM010000472.1, read as the reverse complement.
CAAGCCGGGCAATGCCCGAGGAAAGGTTGTCGTCAACACCAACACTGGGAAGGGTTGTGACCGAACTCTTTCGAATCCCCCTGACGAGAGCGCGTAACGTAGCATTCCCCGAAGCAGGGGTTCGTGCGGCGTTGGCCGCTTGCCTGACAACAGCCGTCGCCATTCGATATTCCTCCTGACTTCCCGAGACCGTTCTCGCCAGTATTCCCGAACCTCCGTTTCACGTCCGCTCAAAATCAAAGTTGCGACGCACGCTCCTGCGCTGCAAGTCGCAAAGCAACAAGTCCGCGGCAAAACTTTCGAGCGCCAACGATTCATTAGTCCCAATTGATAGAAAGAGCGGTTGCCGCCGCCAGCAAAGGTAATTGCGAGGTCGCGCTCCGTCATTTATTTAAGTTGATGGAAAGACTTCTGAGCCCGTGGGTTCCAGATGAGATTCTTTGCTCATTGTTTGTCGCAGCCGCGAAAGCTCGAAGTAAATCTCACGCCGGGCGCGGTTCTGATTTCCCAGAGGGCGATGGGCCGAGATTGCATGCCACGGATTGTATGACAGTTGTCTGGCAAAGACGGATTGTTCAGGTGAATCAAAACTCTGCCTCGGAATGGTGACCTTCGCCACTGGAACGAACGAAGAAAGCCGCTCCGGCCATTCGATTGAAGCATCTTCAATGGGCATTCTCCGCGGATTCGTTTGCAATTGTAATGAAAATTCCAGTTCGACCTCAGTTTGAGATAACGTATTTGCCATCGACTGGCGGAGCCAGTCGTCAGGTGGATTCCATGGAATCTTCGTCTTCTTTTTGGAGAGGGGCTTAACACTGAACTTCATCGCCTGCCCCTCATCGAGCAGAAAAGGAACGCAACTCCAGTAACGCACTTCTAACGGATTAGTATTCATCCGGGCATATAAGCCTTGCATCAACATGTCCAGATAATGCGAATCAAAGGGTTTAATAAAGTAGAAGACAGGAGTACGTGCGTAAATCTGCCGCTGAAGTTTTACGTTTTCAAGTATGTTTGGCGTAGTGAACGTTGGACAACTGATTCCAGTGAAGTCTTGAGTTGACTTCTCATCCGGCAGAAACTTTTCACCGGGTACTGCCATTAACTTAATACCGATGCTCAAGATCCCGCTATCCTCAACGTCTGGCGGAGATAATGGGCCAGGACCGCCGAAACGAATCCAGGCGGGAAAAGTCGCAGGCTGGGCGAAGATCCCTTTCTTGAACACAGGTGCAATATCCTTCATCACCTGAAACTCTGCGCGCACCACGCCGTAAGTTTTAGTGTTGCCTGCCCGTTCGGCAATACGCCCGTTATACTCGCGTTCAGTGAAGCGTGCCATGTGATCTTTTATCTGCCGCGTAATCTCCTCTTCGCCTGCTATGCGAATCTCCTCGCATAGTTTTGTTTCATCGTTGCGGTGGAGTAGCCGCAGCAATAACTGGACTAGCTCCGCGAGTGGACGCTGGAAGAGCTTGTTGAATGTGTCGCGGAAATAGGGGTCGACGCGATGCTCGAGAGTTACGAGGGCAAAGATAGCTTCATTAACTCGTGGCCCAAATTTAGTACTCATGGGGTTTCTGTGAGAAGCGTCGCATAGTCTAGCATCTTTTTCGCCAGCAGTGTTCCGCGACTATATGTGTTGCTGAGACCTTGATAGAAATCTGGACAAGGGGGCATTATTTGCTTACAGTGCCCACGCACTCGATGATCCAGCAGCGATCACCTCGCGCTCACAACTCTTGAGCTGCTGACGTTCCGAAGCTTGCCATCATGACAGCAAGTATTGAGCATCTTCACGTGCAGGCCAACGGTATCACCTTCCACGTCGCGTTTTCCGGCCCGAAGGACGCACCACCCATTCTTTGTTTACACGGATTTCCAGAGGGCTCGATGTGCTGGCGGCCGTTGATGGAAAAAATGGCCGGCGCGCGTATCTATGCACCCGACCTGCGGGGCTATCCGGGAACTGATCGTCCGCGCCGCGGCTACGACGTCTTCACTCTGACTGAAGATATAAAGGCCTTGATCGAGAAACTGGAGCTGGACCGGCCGGTGATTGTTTCGCACGACTGGGGCGGTGCGCTCGGTTGGATCTTTGCGCACCGCTATTCGAATCTCATTCGCAAGCTGGTAGTCATAAACTGTACTCATCCAAGAACTTTGGTCCGCGCCTTATTCCGCTTCGAGGATTGGCAGCCGTTCCGCATACCGTGGGTTCCGTTTTTCGAGTTGCCTTGGATTCCTGAGGCCTTCCTCTCCAGCGCACTCGGCAGAAAGCTACTAAAGCTTTCGTTCACGCTCCGGGAAGGGCAGAAAGGGACGATGGACGAGCAGCTTGTAGATGAACTTGTTGGGCGCTTCCAAAAGGCTGCTGATGCGCGGCCGCCGATCGACTACTACCGCGAGATGGTCAAGACGCAGCTCATACCCAAAAAGCGGGCTCAACTTGCCGCTGTCTATGACACACCGATGACCGTTCCTGTCACTCTGATCTGGGGCTTGGAAGATGGAGCGTTATCCGCAAAGGTCGCTTTAAAAAGCCACAAAGACGCCGGCTGCGAAGTGGAATGGAGACCCCTTCCAGGCGTCGGACATTTTGTTGATCTCGAGGCGCCCGAGAAACTCGCCCGGGAAATCAGCCGAGTATTAAACAGTTAAGCGCATTAAGTCAACCCAATAGATATGCTTTCCGAAACCCAACTCAAAACTGATTGCGAATACATCGTCGTCGGTTCAGGCGCGGGTGGCGGCACTCTGGCAGCGCGTCTGGCCGAAGCCGGCCGCACTGTGATCTTGCTCGAAGCAGGATGCGACTCGAAGCAACCCGGCGACGGAGATGCGTCCGGCAGCCGAATGCCGAGCGACTACGATGTACCGGCATTTCATGCGTTTGCTTCTGAGAATGCAGCCATGAAGTGGGACTTCTTTGTTCGTCACTACACCGACGACGAAGTTCAGTGTAAGGACGATAAGTACTACGCAAAGTGGGATGACAAGCCTGTGGATGGCGTCTTATACCCTCGCGCCGGCACCCTGGGAGGATGCACCGCCCATAACGCGATGATCTTGATCTATCCACATAATGGCGATTGGGACTACATTGCCGATCTCACCGGTGATTCGACTTGGGCTCCCGACAAAATGCGCGCTTATTTTGAGCGACTGGAAAACTGCCATCATCGGCCCTTGCATCGTTGGCTGGCCAAGATTGGAATCAATCCCACAAGACACGGGTGGAATGGTTGGCTGCGAACAGAAAAGTCGATCCCAATGTCAGCGATGCATAACAAGGCGTTGGCGAAAGTTATCCTTGACTCCGGCCACGAAGCTTTCATCGGTATCGGCGAGAAGATCAAACGCGTGCGGTGGTTATTCCAGGGCCAACTTGATCCAAATGATTGGCGGCTCGTTAAGGACAATTCAATTGGCATGCGCTATCTGCCGTTGACGACGAGCAACCATGCCCGCACAGGGACGCGTGAGCGCGTGCTGGAAATCGCCCGCAAGTATCCCGACCGATTAAGAATCGAACTTAACGCATTAGCGACACGAGTCTTATTCGATAAGACGAATCGCGCGATCGGAGTTGAGTATCGCAAGGGCGAACGGCTTTATCGCGCACATTCGCGGCCCAGCGATCAGCCGGGCGAGCTTCGCCAAATCTATGCTTCTCGCGAGGTTATTTTGGCCGGTGGCGCTTTTAATTCGCCTCAGCTTCTTATGCTCTCGGGTATTGGCCCACGTGATGTGTTGGAGCGCAACAACATTCGCGTGCGTGTAGAGCTTCCGGGTGTCGGAAAGAATTTGCAGGACCGTTATGAAGTCGGCGTGGTCAACCGGATGAAGGACGACTGGCAAATATATCAAGACGTGAAGTTTGATCGGACTGATTCCCAATTTGCTGAGTGGTCAACCAAGCGGCGCGGAATCTACGCAACTAACGGCGCCGTACTTACCATGTTCACGCGGTCGCAGAAGGCAGGCGTTCTTCCCGATCTTTTCTGCATGGCGCTGCTGGCGCAGTTTAAGGGCTATTTCCCCGGTTATTCCGACTTGTTTCCCAAGAACCTGAACTACCTAACCTGGTGCATTCTCAAAGCGCACACGCAAAACCGGAAAGGAGAGGTCGTGCTGCGCTCATCAGATCCGCATGACACGCCACGCATCAACTTTCGCTATTTCGAGGAAGGAGGGGAAGCGGACCTGGACGCGGTGGTCGAGGGGATTCAATTCGTCCGCAGGCTGAGCGAGAGGCTCCGAGAAGAAAAGCTCATTGCCGAGGAGGAATCGCCGGGATTGGAATTTCAGACCAAAGATCAATTGAGAGACTTCGTGCGTTGCAATGCGTGGGGACACCATGCTTCGTGCACTTGCGCGATCGGTCCTCGTGAGCAAAACGGTGTGCTTGACAGCAACTTCCGTGTGCATGGGACCCAGGGACTGCGCGTCGTCGACGCTTCGGTCTTTCCTCGCATCCCCGGGTTTTTTATTGTGAGTGCAATCTACATGATTGCCGAAAAAGCGGCCGACGTAATTCTCGCTGAGGCGAAGTCCAGATAGGCGGAATCGTACGGAGATACCGGTTGGGTAACGGTGCGCAAAAATGTTGACAAATAAAACGTCTCCTCATATCGTCTTGCCGTCTCAAACACTCAACCGGTCCAACCTGATACCTGGACCACCGCGAATCGAGCGGGCGCGACCGCCCTCAATTTGCACTCCAGTTTTTGCAGTTCCAACAATCATGACCTCGGAAAACCCACATCCGATCTAAAAACACTGCTAAAGGAGGGTAAAAAATATGGCCCCCAAAGTTGAAGAGTTATTGGACATGACTGATGAGCAGCTCGACGCACTTTTCTCCGCCAGTGTCGCTGGAGAGATCCCAGACGGCGAGGCTAAAGGCACCGCCATAGTGGCCAATGGCACCAGCTTTAGTTCGGAGATTGCCGAGATGGTTGGCCTCTTTGCCTGGCAGGGCAAAACTTTCGACGCGAAGAAGGGGTTGCTGAGGAACCGCATACTGCCCTTCGGTCTAAGTGCAATCATTGCCCGCGTCTACAAAGAGCCAAGTTGGTACGACAAGAAGGAGTGCATCGTGCTCGATTATTCTGATACGTCCCTTGTCGCCCGCTGGATTCGCGATGAGATCCGAGAGATAGACAAAGGTTTCTATTTAGGCAAAGTCTATTGGGGCGATAAGCCTCTGATCCATTTCGCACTGCAGTTTCCGACCGCCTCTGCGTCTGGGTCAGTAGGATAGACCGTTTCCGGTTGTCTCACGATTAGCAAGGACGGTTCGGTCCCACGGATCTCTTAGCAATCTTCAACAGGCAGCAATGTCTGTCCTACAAAATGACTCCACAAGCGAGTTTCATGGTAGTTGCACCTCTCCACCCTCCGCGCATCGGAGAGTTAAGAAACCTGCTGTCATCCATGAATCAGGCGCCGGGTTGGGCGGATCCGAATAACGGAGTGGTCCCCTTCGGCCGGTTTGAAGAACTGCATTTCGCTCGCCTTGTAATCCTCGAAGATCAGACTCTGGATGACGTTACGACCGCCTATGGATTGCCGCGGCGAGATTATCCAACCTACCTCGCATTCCTGGGCGATTTTGACGGCGACGCCAGTCGCTTTCTCAAAAAACTGGTTGAGCAAAGCGGCGATGGCCTGCGCCGGATTTTTTCCTTTTGCGAAGACTTTCGCGCGGACAGCGATCTGCTTCGTTGGATGAAGGACCATGAGCATCGCCCCGCCACGATGTACGTTAACTGGGCCGGACGAACGATGCGACAGATCCGCGAAGAGGACGCGTTGCGAACTGTCATCCAGGGCTATCTGCAAGAGCAGGCGGCGGAACTAGAGAAACAGTCTCCAAGAGCAATGCACGCTGCCATCGAAGCGTTTGTGAGATCGGAAGTGATCGCCGGGCGTCTAAAGTTAACTTCTCCCGAGGCGACGCGCTTTAGCCAGAGGCTCCGGAATACATTGCACCTGATTGGCGTTCCGCTGGTCTTGCTGTTTTTCACTCCGCTCATACTCATTTATCTTCCTTTTTTCATTTTCCAACTCCGCCGGCGCGAGAAACGTGATCTCGAAATCGCGCCGCGTGTCGATGCCGCCCACGGCAGGAGGCTTGCCGAGTTGGAGGACCACGATGTTACCAACCAGTTCAGCGCGATGGGCAGTTTAAAGCCTGGTCTTTTTCGTCGTTGGACGCTGGTGTTTTATTTATGGCTGGTCCAGTACACGACGCGCCACATCTACAACCGCGGCCAGCTCGCGCGGGTCCCTTCAATTCATTTCGCGCGGTGGGTCTTTCTCGATAATAAAAGGCGCCTAATCTTTTGCAGTAACTACGACGGCAGCCTCGAGAGTTACATGGACGACTTCATTAACAAGGTCTCCTTTGGACTAAACCTGGTCTTCAGTAATGGAATCGGGTATCCGCATACTAATTGGCTGGTGTTCAACGGTGCGAAGGATGAGCAGAGGTTTAAGAATTTCATTCGCCGTCACGAGTTGGCGACGGATGTTTGGTACAACGGGCACTCCGGCCTGACTAACTTTGATCTCCGACGAAACGCGCTGATTCGGCAAGGGCTTGAGCGACAGTCAATGACGGACAAAGAGGCCAAGGAGTGGCTCGCACTTTTCTAATGAATGCATGACGCTTAACGCAGTTGACTACAGCGATGTGCAAGGTCTGGTTCGCTACGGTTTTGGCGGAATGACCGAGTGCTGCTTTTACCTCGTGAAGGTAAAGGATGTTCCCGCCGCCAGTGCATGGCTGACATCGGCGCCGGTGACAACTGCAGAAGAGAAGAGCCCGCCTCCGACCCGGGCGTTGCAGATCGCATTTACAAGCGAAGGACTCAAAACGCTGGGTCTGCCCGAAGAGGTGATTAGAGGGTTCTCTTCGGAGTTCGTTTCCGGAATGACTGGAGACGAAAACCGATCGCAGCGTCTTGGAGACAACGGCGCTAACTCACCCAATTGTTGGCGATGGGGTCACGCAGAAAAGCTCCCACATCTGCTCATCATGATCTATGCCAAACAGGAACTGTCCAGTTGGGAGCAGTCGGTTAAGGGCGAAGGCTGGGACGCGGCTTTCCAGGTGATTGAACGCATGGCAACCTCGCAGCTAGGTGAACGAGAGCCCTTCGGTTTCGTGGACGGGATAAGCCAACCGACCGTTGATTTTGATCGCAAACGAAAAGTCTCAGGAGATCAGCTTCAATATAGCAACAGGCTGGCGTTGGGCGAATTCCTGCTTGGCTATCCAAACGAATATGGCGAGTACACAGACCGGCCGCTGCTCGACACGACTGACACGACCAGCTTACTGTTACCCGCCGAAGACCAAACCAACAAGAAAGACCTTGCCCGCAACGGTACATACCTGGTGATGCGACAGCTCGAACAGGACGTACGCGGTTTTTGGCGTTTTCTCGACACGGCTACCGGATCGAATCCTCAGGCACGCCAAAAGTTGGCCGAAGCCATGGTCGGGCGGACCATGGATGGAGCGCCCCTGTTGGCATTGTGCAATCCGATCGACGGCGTTGGTCCAGATCAATTGGACATCAGCTACAACCAGTACACATATCAGGGGGACGACGGCGGCAATCAATGCCCAATAGGCTCCCATATCCGACGCGCCAATCCGCGCAATGCCGATTTTCCGCAGCCCGTAAAAGGACTGATTTCTCGCCTCGTTCGAATTCTCGGCTTTGGCCGAAAAGACATCAGGGACGATCTCATGGCCCCGACTCGTTTCCATCGCATCCTGCGGCGCGGTCGGGAATACGGCCCCGACCTTTTTGTGCCGGAAGCTCTCGATCCTGCACCGCCAAATGATCCTGAACGCGGCTTACACTTCGTTTGCCTCAACAGCAACATCGCCAGGCAGTTTGAGTTTGTTCAGAGCGCCTGGTGTATGAGCACAAAGTTTAACGGACTGACCGAAGAGAGTGACCCACTACTAGGAAACCGCGCGCCGGTTCTCGGCTGCCCACATACGGATACTTTTTCGATTCCTCAGGAGAATGGCCTGCGCCGTCGTGTTACCGGCCTGCCTCAATTTGTGTTCGTGCGTGGCGGCGCATACTTCTTCCTGCCGAGCCTTCGCGCGTTGCGATATTTTGCCCGGGCAGGATCAACCTCGCAGATGTGATGTAAACAACTGTCCAGACTTTCAACAGTCTAGCCCCTCATATCGGGCAGGAGGTTTATTCCATGACTACCAAGTCTCGCCTCAGGTTAACGATCATTGTCGTGGTGCTCGCCGTCGTCGCTGGTGGCGTAGTGCTCGTCAAATGGATTAGGTCGGATGGACCACAGTCGGGTGAGGTGCCTGACGAGGCGCGCGTAGCCGGACGAGCAGCAACCAGCTTCCCGGCTGCGGATGAAGATTTCTTTCATGATATGGACGGCGGGTTGCCGCTGACACCCGAACAGGTAAAAGGCCGTAACACCTGGATTGTTTGGACCGCCGGCAATGACAGGTTTTGGGACAAGATGGTCAACGCCAGCGTCGGCGCTCTCGACTTTCTAAAGATCCTTTCCTCACATCCGAATCTCCAGAGTAAATACCAATTCAGCCGGGATAATCGCTGGAAGTATTTCGGACTCGTTAATTCTCCGTGCTTTGAAAAGGCAACAGCTCCGGATCCCAAGCGCTTTAACCTCTGGCTTGATAAGCGCCGCGCCGATTGTCCGCCTGAGCCATTTGAGAATGAGCAAAAATATCCGGGTGTGAAAATCGGCTCTCGCGGTAAGAATATGGAGGTCGGCTCGTATTACGGATACGAAACCGGGATTGTCGGCTTACGTTTGTTTACGAATCCTGACTTTGACGAAGCCGCCGCGCAAAAATGGGATGCGGAGAGATACTACACGGATCCTTCTTACTACTATTCGAAAGACCTGGTGCGACCGTATCGCGTGGGAATGTCGTGCGGCTTTTGTCACGTTGGTCCAAATCCGATCAAGCCTCCCGCTGACGCCGAGAATCCGAAGTGGGAAAATCTGAGCTCCAACGTCGGCGCACAATACTTCTGGATCGACAGAATCTTCTATTGGGAAAAAGACGAAAGCAATTTCATCTTTCAGTTGTTCCATACGTCCCGACCGGGAACCCTGGACACATCACTAGTCTCGACCGACAGCATCAACAACCCAAGAACCATGAACGCCATGTACCTTCTCGGGCCGCGTTTGGAGCTGGCCAAACGCTGGGGCAAGGAAACTCTGGCGGGTGGGGGAAAAGATAACCGGCAATTCAACGAGTACGTAAAGGATGGACCACTCACTAAATATTTCGAGCCTCCGGACACCGTTTACACGCCACGAGTCTTAAAAGACGGTTCGGATTCTGTTGGCGCACTCGGCGCGTTGAACCGCGTCTACATAAACATCGGAGTGTTCAGCGAGGAGTGGCTGCTTCATTTCAATCCCCTGGTGGGCGGCAAGCGTATTACGCCAATTGAGATCTCGGTCTCGCGACGCAACTCGAGTTACTTCGAGGCCACCGAGAATCAGACGATGAACATGGCTGCGTTTTTCCTTGCGACGACGGAGCCTCACTATCTGAAGGACGCCCCTGGTGGTGAGGCCTATCTCACCAAAGACCAGGCCCAACTCACACGCGGCAAGACGGTGTTTGCTGAGCGCTGCGCACGTTGTCACTCCAGCAAGGTCCCAGAGCCCGCTCCGGGAGTCGACGACGCCCGAGGTTGCAATGGTAAGGACTATCTCAATTGTTGGAACAAGTACTGGGCATGGACCCAAACCGAAGACTTCAAGGCGAAGATGCGAAACATCGTACTCGCCGACGACTTCCTGAAAGACAACTACCTTTCCACCGAATTCAGAGTTCCGGTGACGTTGTTACAGACCAACGCATGTAGTCCGCTGGCAACCAACGCAATCGGCGGGAATATCTGGGACAACTTCTCCTCGCAGTCGTATAAAGACCTCCCTTCGGTTGGCAAAATCACCTGGTACGATCCTGTGACCGGCGCTCCGCATGAGTATGAGATGCCCGCCGGTGGTCGTGGTTACACTCGGCCGCCTTCTCTAATCAGTTTGTGGTCCACGGCGCCGTTCTTACTAAACAACAGCGTCGGCAAGTTTGAAGAGAGTCCATCGGTAGATGCACGTATGCGGTCGTTTCAGAATTCGATTGAGCAAATGCTCTGGCCCGAGAAACGTGACAAGGACTCGGTGCTGGGAGACAAGATTCCCGGCGCCATCGATCGCACTACCCAACAGAGCTATCTAAGGGTCGGCGCGGGTTTCCTTCCCGACTTCCTTCAGGGATCCGGCGGTTTCTTCTCCCGCTATCTTCCTTGGTTAGTTGGCGACGAAGGTATCGAGATTGGTCCGTTGCCTAAGGGCACGCCTGTTAGCCTGCTTGCGAACCTGAATATTCTGTACGAGGGTTCGAGTCTCCTGGAGCGCGGGAAATATGATGCAGAGATATTGAAACTTCTGCTGGAAGTAAAGAGGGCACTAAAGGCCCTGCCGCGCGGAGCCAGTGATCAAGAGGCGACACGAGTTCTAACGCCCCTCGTGCCGCAGCTACTTAAACTCAGCAAGTGCCCCGACCTGGTTGTAAACCGAGGCCACTATTTCGGCACCCATCAATTTCCGGGCGGAGAACCAGGCTTGAGCGACGAAGACAAGCGCGCGCTGATCGAATTTTTGAAGACTTTCTAGTTTTTTGGCTTCGCCTACCTGCGGAAGAAGATCGATTTCGAGAGAATCGTAATAGTTTAGCGAACAATTTTGGCTGCGCGACGATGGGAATCGAAACGATCAAAAGTTTTGCAGGATCAAAAAGGGCGTGTCTCGGACTAACGTTCAAGAATTTATTGCTGATAGCGTCTTGACGAACGATCTTGTCGCTGTCTCTTTGATCGACTGTGCTGCGGGCGTAAAGCCTTTGCTAGCAAATTATTTATTGACCGCTCTCCCACTAACCTCGAATCCAGAATGGAAGCACGTTTCTGGGCCCCTGCTGAAAACTTGTCAGATTTGATTGATTTAGCGTTCATTAATCCACGACTCGTAACGAAACCGCACAGCACTGGTGCTCCCGTGCAAATCAACCGTCCGCTAGTTCGTTCTGCTTTTATTGACACTCCGCGCCGTGAGGAATATCGTTTCCCGCGCTTTTCATCAAATGAACGGTAGTTTTCTCAGTCTCACTTAGCAGTCCTATCTCTTGCGCGACGTAGTACCTAAACAACCTATTGGGAGGGTTTTGTGAGCGCGGCCTTTATTAGCTATCGCCATGTGTATCCCGATCAGGACCTGGCAGAGTTCTTGGCGCATTTCCTTAATGAGCATCAGATTGTTGCTTTCACTGATAAGCAAATCTCGGTAGGTATGAGGTGGGCCGACGAAATAAGACAACAAATCAGAGAGTCAGACTACTTCATAGTTCTCCTGTCAAAGCAGTCAATTTTGAGCGATATGGTTAGGCAGGAAGTGAAACTTGCGTATGAGCTTACCCAGGGCCTCGCAAAACCCTTTGTCATATTGCCGATCAGAGTAGCGTTTACTGGAGAGCTTCCCTATGACCTGGGTGCCTATCTCGACCCTATACAGTTCACCATCTGGCAAGAAGGTGATGATTTCGCGACCATTGGTAATCGCATAGTATCTGCGATCGCACAATCAGTTAGCCTGCCCAACAACGGAAAAGTTGAGCGAGATAATTCTTCGCTATCTGGTATCAGAGAATTGACAAATGCAACCGAAGGCTCTGGCGCCCCGCTGCCTTCAGCAGACCATCGGATGTGGTTAGAGACCGGGACGGTCAAGCTCGGTTCCCCTTTTTATGTCAGACGAGGCGCTGATGCCCAGATAGAAAAACAAGGCTATATTGATGGAACCACTACTGTCGTAAAGGGCGTGAGGCAATTAGGTAAGAGTTCCCTGCTCGCCAGGGCTTATCATGCTGCCCAGCAGCGCAATGGGAGGGCATTTTACCTGGATTTTCAGTTGGTAGACGTCGACCCGCTGGAAAGCCTTGATAAGTTATTAAAATATCTCGCACGTCGGTTAGCCAAAAGCCTCGGAGTCTCTAAGCCTGACGGGTGCTGGGATGCTTCTCTTGGGGCCAAAGAGAATTTAACCGATTACATCGAGGAGGTGATCTTGCCCGGCTCCGAATTACCAGTCACTTTTTTACTCGACGAGGTTGATTTACTTTTCGATCTTCCCTATAGGGATCAATTCTTCGCAACTATCCGAGGTTGGCATAATCTTCGAGCGACACGAGAGATTTGGAACCGCCTAAATATCATAATCGCCCACTCAACTGAACCATATTTGTGGATACAAAACATAAACCAATCTCCTTTCAATGTAGGTCTCTCAATCAGGCTCGAAGACTTTTCCCTTGATGAAGTTAAAGAACTGAACGCGAAATATAAGGATCAGTTGAAGAGTGATAACGACATCAACAACCTAATGAATCTATTAGGTGGACACCCATACCTAATCCGGCACGCACTCTTCACCTTGGCCAACTCTAATCTAACCGTTCAGGAGTTATGTAGAACTGCCGCCGATGAGACAGGGCCATTCAGCGACCATTTGAGGCGTTACATCTGGTCCATACAGAACAGTGAAAAACTAATAACGGTGATGCAGAATGTCTTGCGCCAAAATATGTGTGATGATGAGACTGATTTCCAAAGGCTTAAAGCAGCCGGATTGGTCAAAGGGGAAACGAGGCACTCGCTCCAAATGCGGTGTCAGCTGTATGCCGAATATTTTCGTAAGCACCTGTGATAATCCCGATCAACTACACATTGAAACTATTCTGAAGGCGGTTTTACTAACTTCTGTATCCGATGCCAGAGTTACTTATCAATTCTCCGGACGGCTTTCAGCAACGGCTCTATTTGGATAAGTTGCGCATAACTATCGGGCGGGCGGCGGTGAACGACGTATGCATTCCCGACCCGATGGCCTCGCGAATCCATGCCGAAGTCCGGCGCGAGGGAAATCAGTATGTTCTTCAGGATTTAGGGTCGGCCAACGGGACATCCTACGAGGGAGCAAGTCTAACCGGACAAGTGGTGCTCACCCCGGGCGGGCTCATAAAAATTGGGGACACGTTGATTATCTACAGCGAGGTCGACGAGTCGCTTTCACGCGCCGCGGATTTCACGGACCCTTTGCCTGAGCGGACCGCCGGGGGCGATTTGAGCCACACGGCAACATTAGAACTAAGCAGAGCCGTTCAAGGATTCGGCCCAGACTACTACGACACCTTAAAGGCCGATGAAGTGGTCCCGGAAGTTTCGTCGTCGCAGACAAGAACCGGGACTGAGTTTTATGTCGTGGGTGGAACGCTGCGACCACAAGCTCCAAGCTACATAGAAAGGCGCGCCGATCGGGAACTATGCGAGCACCTACTCGCGGGTGATATCTGCTATGTCCTTACTCCACGCCAAATGGGAAAGTCTAGTCTCATGGTCCATACGGCCAGGCAAATACAAAAGCGAGGCATTGTATCGGTGTTCGTTGACCTAACATTGATTGGGAGCGAACAGGGCGAGGGAGGCGCCAGTAAATGGTATTACGGAATCGCAAATACAATTGTCAGAGCACTTAAGTTAAAGGTTAATTTGAAGGAGTGGTGGGTCGCGCGCGCAGAGGTTACAGCCTTACAGCGTCTCACTGAGTTTTTTTATGATCTGGTCTTAGCAGAAACTCGTGAGCAGATCGTTGTATTTGTAGATGAGATTGATACGACCATTAGTCTACCCTTCACGGATGATTTCTTTGCGGCGATTCGCGCCTGTTACAACTCACGGGCCCTGCAGTCGGAGTATGATCGTCTCAGCTTTGTTCTCCTGGGCGTGGCCAGTCCGTCGGACCTGATAAAAGATCAGAAAAGAACTCCCTTCAATATTGGACACGGAATCCACCTGGAAGACTTTTCATTTGAAGAGGCGAAACCGCTGGCAGGTGGTTTGAGCGAAGGACACAAAGAAAGTATGCAAACGCTCGGGAGCGTTCTAGGTTGGACAGGTGGGCATCCATACCTGACGCAAAAGCTTTGCAAATTAGTTGCTGAGGCAATCTTCGAAACAGGCCAGGAGGCTGATGTTGATCGTCTGGTCGAAGAGCATTTCTTATCTCAAGAGGCCAGCCGTGAAGAACCCAATCTAAATTTCGTACGAGACAGATTGACCAAGGACAAAGAGAGCCTGGAAATACTTACAATCTACGAACACATTACACAAGGGCATGTGGTAAAGGATAACCCATTATCGGCGGTCCACTCCGCACTTAAATTGTCAGGATTAGTTGTAGCTGATGAGAATCTCCAACTTCGTGTTCGAAACCGGATTTACGAGCATGTTTTTACCGAAAGTTGGACGAAAAAGATTTACCGCGAACTGTACGATGACTTGTCCGCTTATAAAGAATTAAGTAGTGACCTGCTTGCTCTCATTTCAAAGGTAGGCGTCACGCTCTTGGCTGCGGCCACGTTAGACGAGACGCTCCGCCAGGTTGCGCTCCTTGTCTTCGACGCTGTGCCCGCCGAGCGTTGCATCATTATGCTGCGCGACGACGAGTCAGGAGAGGTTCGCGTTCGCGCTGCGGAAACGCGTGACCGCCGACCAGAGGTGGGTGAGGTTAGAGTTAGCCGCAACATCATTGACGAGGTTGTCATCCGAAGCAGGGCGATTCTCACCTCCGACGCCCAGCATGATCCTCGCGTAATGTCGCACTCGATAACGTTACATGGGATCCGCTCTGTGCTCGCCGTCCCATTGGGCGTGGGCGATCGAATATTCGGCCTGATCTATGCGGACTCGCCCTTGACCACCTCTCGCTTCACTGAAGATCACTTGAAGGTGCTCACGACGCTCGGTTCGGTAGCCGCTATCCGTGTAGAGACTGCCCGTCTGCGTGAGGAAGAAATGCAGAGAGAGCGTCTCGACCGCGAATTGCGATTGGCTAGTGAGATTCAGCAGCGTTTCCTACCAGCGGCACCGCCGCTAATACCTGGTTATCAGCTGGTAGGCAACAGTCTCCCTTCTTACGAGATCGGGGGCGACTATTACGACTTCATTGAAAGGCCAAATGGTCATTTGATAATAGCTCTGGGGGGAGTCTCCGGTAAGGGGACTGCGGCCGCGCTCCTAATGTCCTCATTACATGCCGCAGTGCACGCGCAAGTCGCTTCTCAGCGCTCGATCGTTGATACAATCTTGGAAGTCAACCGCTACCTTGCAGAAAACATTCCAGCCAATCGATTCGTCACGCTCTTCTATGCCCAGCTTAATCAGCTCACCGGCTCATTGGCCTTCATTAACGCTGGCCATAATCCACCGCTCATCGCGCACGCCGACGGCACCCTTGAAAAGCTTAGTTCGACTGGCCTCCCTCTAGGCATATTCCCCAACGCTAGCTGGACTGAGGGAACTGCGCAACTGCATCACGGTGACGTCCTCGTTGCATACTCCGATGGCGTCACCGAATTGCAGAATCCGGCGGGTGAAGAATTCGCCGAAAAGCGCCTGCAGGAAGTTTTGTCGCAAAATATTGAACGTTCAGCCGCCGGCATCCGTGACAAAATAGAGGGGGCACTCACGAAGTTTGCGCATGGGACTCCCGCCTCTGACGATATTACGCTAGTTATCCTCAAGCGTGTGGAGCCCGACCCGTCACTTGGGTAAGGCAGCGCTTGAGTGTTTTAAAAGAGTTACCAATTTTGAGGGGTGAATGAACGCGTCCATCGGATCGAACGGATAATTACAAACTTTGGATCCGGTCTGCGTTAATTGCACCACTCGAGGAGTAGATTGTCTATTGACTTTTGAATCATCCGGGCTTAGGCTGCCGAACGTTCCGTAACTATTTGAATTCTCTCGAGCCGGACTAGCCTCTTCGCATTCTCGCTACACCGGCCGATAAACGATTCGCCGTAGTCCTCGCTCAGTGCGAATTGTGGTAATACCCCGACAGCTCGGACAGCTCTGTAACCAGGGCCAGACTGACAGGAATGTCTGTCCCACATTGCTGGCCTGAACGGCAAACATACTCCACCCCCAAGTACTCGCCGTATCCAGGTTTCCGGTCGTCCAACGGACGAACCAAAGCCGAATCGTTATTTCACCGTCACCACGCATTCGCAGAAGAAGAGTCGCGATGGAAAAAGAGCTTATCTTTACCCGGGTTGAGCAGCTGACCGGCAACCTGAAACCCACCGGCCGTGCATCCGGCGCGGATCTCAAAGCCTTGCAACGAACGCTCGCCGAGAGTTTTGCCGACGACTCCACGTTTCAAGTTTTCGGGGATCGGTTGCACCACGCTGGTGCTCACCAAATGGAAGCTGCCTCGGGACCAGTTGAACGTTATAGCCACCTCGAGGAGTTACTGGAGGGTCGCGTCGTAACTGAGGAGGCGGCCGCTCCGCCGCTCGTTTTCCGCCGCGAGACGGAATTTCACAACAACTTGCTGGGGCAGTCCGCGCCCGTGTGGGGATCGGGTATGGCCCCCACCTCGTCATTGGGTCCCTTCATCGATGATCTTGGTCTTCAGGTTTGGTTTGATATTTATCAACCAACGAAGATGGTCCATGTTTACCGAAAAGGGGCCTCCGCGCCGTCGTTGTTGATTCCCGTTTGGGGAACGGTCAGCGAAAAGAACTCTTATAAAATCGAGCCTGGGAGCGTATGGATAGCTTCAGACTTGATTGCTGCGGATGCGGCGCTAAAAGATCACTATACCGGATTGAAGGTGACTGGAGGCTCGCTCGATCTATCTCAGAAGGCAGAGGTGACTGACGGTAAGATCATTATCAAGTTAGGCGCAAACGCAACTCTTCAGCTTAACCTCAATCAGAATAAAACAGGGCCCGCGTCATCGTCTGCCGGTTTTGATGCAAACAAAGCAAAGGTCAAGCTGCCCGAAACGCTTACTTTAAAATTCAGTACCGGCACCGGACAACTAGCTGCAGGGGATGCGTCCTGCAAGGTTTTCGGTTGCGGCGCCGACTTCACCTTCAGCCCTTCTTCTCCGGTGTGGCTGGGTCCGCTGGGCCAAATCCTAATTCCTTATTCGGTTAAAACTACGAGCCGCCAACCAGACACCTTTGAGATTTTCTCCTCCGACTCGAAACTTTGCCGGTATAAGGGAAAAGCAAAACTAAAAAGCGGCAGCGGATGGTTGCTTCCGGCGGCAAAGGTTAGTCCTTCGCAGTTGGGTGCGGCAGCGGGAACCGGCGCTCTTGGGATTGCCGTGTCTAAAGGCATAACGGCCGCTTGGAAGGGAATAAAGGGGGGTCTCACCAAACTCGTCCAGCCGGGCATTATCGTTGAACCCGGCATGTTAACGGTGCTTGATTTCTTTGCCTCAAACCTAAGCGGCAAGCAACGTTGGAGTCTCTGGAAGAATTCGCCGGCACAACATCATTCAGAAATCACCCTGAGTTTCGGTAAGGCGTTTCCGTTCATCTACATCTCGGCATCTAAAGGCAGCGAAACAGTTCTGTTTTTCTGCAAACATAAGGCGTCGCTTGATCGACCTGTGGATTCCAACGGCGCACCCTTCAAGATTGAATCTTCAATCGCGCTCGCGAGCATCGTGCAAACCGGTAGCTCTTATAAAGCCTTTCTTTTCGACAACGACCTTTTGTTTGACGGCAATTTCGACAAGCCCGAAGCGTTTGAACCGCGCAGCATCACTTTACGAAATGCGCTCTTCGGCGTTACCCGGCCATATAGTTTGTTTCTCGCGGGCGATCTGGTCGATGACCGGATAGAGAAGGGCGTGATAGCGCTGCTTCATGCGGTTTATCTCTATCTGCCTACACTCCCGGATCCGTATGTGGCCAGTTATACGTCGCTCCTGAGGGGAGGATCCCAAAGACAATTCGGACAACTGCAAATTGCGCTCGCCGGTTTCGTGAAGTGGCCGGACCCATCGGTGGCTGAAGAAGACGATGCATTCGGTTCGCCATACGTTTACTTCAGGTTTGCGCCGCTTGACCTTTCGCTCCTCTTCAATAGTGCGTCTGCAATTAACGCCGCTTCCGAGCGCAATCAACCCATCGCAACACCGTCAAATAATTTCCAGGCAGGAGTGAGGACGTTTAACCGCAGCCTCATCTCGCGCGATGCGCTCGAGCGAGCGTCGTTGCCAACGCCGACAATTGAGACAGGAACAAAAGTCGAACTCGACTCCTCGCGAGTGCGCGCGACTTTTAACAGGCCTATCGAGAGCTTAACGCAATCAGACGATGGGCAATCGATTTTGCGCAACCTCGACTCGAATCCCATGTTTGGCCACCTGTCGAACAAGACGATTGAAGTCGACAGAGTATTGCGCGTTGCAAACGAAAACACCGCTCGCACTGATGATCGGAGTTTTGCGGCATCAGTTTCGGGGGAACGTTCGGCGCGATCCGCCAACGTTGCGGTACCGCCCGAGCGTGACCAGGGTGGCCGCGATATCCTGCCGGATCTGTTTCGCCTTCTCGACGTTTCCAGCAAGGCCGATCAGATGGGCGTCAGTTGGGGAACTGCAATACGAGTGAAGAACGACGAGCGAGGCAATGCCAACCTTTCTGGAGCAACGAACTCGTTGATGTTGGTGTCCGGGATGCCGCTTCAGATCCTGAACATGGACGTAGTCGGAGTAGCGCAGAACCTGCGAGCTCTGACCTTGCCCCAGATCTCCTGGGAACCAATTTCAAACATCCCTTTGCCGGTCGAAGGCCCTTTCAACATCAACGACTGGCTGGATGATTTGATCACGATCACTCCGGGATTGGTAGTCTACGACGACGATGGGCCACCCACGCGCTTTTTCTCCGAAAGCCCATACCTGGTTCCGGTCACGCCTCTTTCGGTGACCAAACATTTCATAAAGGAATACAACGACGAGCAAACCGCCCGCCAGTTGCATTCAATATTTACGTTACCGTTTGCCTTGATCGCGCAGGCCAGCTTTGAACGCGACGCCGGCAACCCGAACAACGACACCGCCAGGCTTTCCTTCAATCGCCCGCACTTCGATGAACTGCATGGTGGATTACAAATCAAATCGGTGGCGCTCAAACCAAAAGCATTAGGCGAACGCCCATCATTCAGCGGCAGAACTCTTCAGATAGATAACAACATTAAGTGGGTACTGTTTGGGGTTCCGCTCACCGGCAGCACACTGGGCAAGACGGTCAAGACAATCTTCAACAACATCATGTCCGTCGATAAGCCCAAGGTTCCGCTGGAGAAGATAGAGTTTTCGGGCTATGGCGCCAGCATGTTTAGTGACTGGTTCAATCACGAAGCAACGATTGCCGATGTAAGCCAGGCGAAGTTTGATGTGCTGGTTGGGCGTACGGCCCATGAAGTGGTTCAGGTGCGAAGCGTGATGTACACGGAGGCTGGCTGCGTTCATGTGGTCCGGACCATCACCCTGATGCGTTCACCAAACGGTTATGTTTTCCGTTCGGACTCAGGCTGGAAGGCCGAGAGTGACGCAACCTTTGACTGCAACTACTCGATCGTTTTTGGTTTCAATAAGGTGCCGGTTAACAACACCTATGAGTTTCACAAAGGCGCAGTGAAGGGCATTACGGATGTTCGCGAAATCAAAGACTACCCGGCGGCAGGTAACTTTGGGTCGTCATTCAGCCTGAACGAAAGCGGTTTGCCAACCAAACTCGGCATCAACAGTCTGGTCGAGTGGCAAAAGGTTTTTGCCAGCCTTGGGAGTTTTAATGATCAGTTGGACGTGGAACTCCAGGCCGTGGTCTTTGACGGAGACGTTCATCTGGATAACGTCACCAGCGGTGGCGTCAAGGACACGGTAGCGGGCGACTTCAAAGTCCAATCCCGAAAGATGCTGGGCTACGTCCAATTGAAGCCCTCGTCGATCCTGATACCGCCGAAAGTGCTTGCCGAACTTCTGAACTTCCAGGATGGATCACTGGGCGGCCCGGTCGATTGCATCATCGACGTGGCAAACTCCCAACAAAAAATGCGCCTGGCGCGGGTGGATTTGAATCCCGCCCTCGACAATGCAGACAATCACATCTTTACCGCCGCGGTTCGCGGATCCCTGATCCTGCCGCAGGACGGATCATGGTCAGTGGTCACCCAACAAGTCGATACGAAGGACGTAAAGCTAATCGAGGAAGGGAAGAGTGTGCCGCTGATCCGCCGTCAGGGGGATTCAATATTCCGGATAGCCGATCCACGTGACGTGGTTAAGCCCGACTCCAATTCCAACTTCGGTGTGGTCCAATCAACCGGAACGCAGAAATTACTCTTCGACATCCCACAGTTTGCGCCCAATGAGAAGAAGCTGAAGAGCAGCCAAACCTATTTTGCCGATGCCTACAAATTGCTCAACTCCAAGGGGGTGTTTCCAAACGTCGCTAACGCGCTGCCGTTGACCAATGCTGAAAAGGAAATTGAGATTCTCGGCGAAGGGCTGATGAAGATGGCTGACAGAAATCTCAATCTCAGCAGTCTGCAGCCGCCCAACTTCTCCTATCCCTTTGTGGACGAGCCCGGGATCTTAAAAATCTACGCTGAATACCAAAGCAACAGCGGCGCAGGAAACCTCAAACTCGGAATTGATTCGGCGGGTGCTTTGGCAGATAAGTGGAAAGCTGCCTTATCGAATATTCGCATCGTAGTCGATCTTGGTCCATTCGACCGGTTGATGTGGGTGGATGGGAACTTTAACGCGTCAAGCGGCGCCAGCACGAAATACGACAAGCCCAATCTGCAGTTTGGGCCGGTGCTGCAGACTGTAAAAGATATTCTTCAGATTCTGGCAACGCTCTCGGGTGATGATTTCGACAACGGCATGAAGGTCGGCATGAGCAATTCGCCGGACAGTTGGGAATATAAATTCGACTGTAGCCAGGAGATTCCGGTCATTAAATTCCCATCGCCCGCTCAGTTAAGTGTCAATCCAAATCCCCCGTTGAAATTGGAAGCCGGCCTGAAAGTTGGTTTCTATTTCAACATGCTAATGGCAATCCCGACCGATTTGAAACAACTGGTTCCCGCCTGCGGCGCCTACGTCGAATTCTACGGCCGGATTCAGGTGATGTGTTTCACTCTCGCCGCTGCCAGTGTCTACGCTGTGGGCCAGGCCAATCTTGGAATCGCAGCGGACTCGAAAGCCGGAATCATTTTGAGAATGAAATTCGGTTTTGGAGTAGAAATAGTGGTGGGCCTGCCGGTGGTCGGCAATGCTTCGGTCCTTTACATGATTGAGGTCGAGGTCGGCGTTTCATCCACCTCCGTCACGGTCGGGGCCTTCATGCTCTTCCGCGGACATGCGGAAATCTGCGGCGGCCTCGTAGGTGTCACTATTCAAATTGAAGCGGGCGGATCCGTCACGCGTACCGCTAATGAAACCAACTGCATAGCTCAAGTCACGTTCTCGATTGATATCACAATCCTCTGGGTCATCGACATTTCGTTTTCCGACACCTGGGAAGAGGGTCGTCAGATTGCGTAGCTGTACTTTCACTAACCAACAGAGATAACCATCGTGCTACTTCCTGAAAAACTCCGCATTCTCACTTTCCCGCAGCGCATCTCCGGCGACCAACTGGAGCTCAACGTGCTGTTGCTGCCAACCCAGGGATTGCTAAATCTGCAGTCGCCGTTTCCAAGTCAATTGAATGGCGGAGGCAGTGTGAACCTTCCGCGGTTCATCAGTGCAAATCTTCAACTCGAAGTGACGACGCTTCGGGGATTGAGTTCGTACCCATTTTCAAACGCCGCTGTTTTGGCCAGCGAAGGCGTGACGGCCAACACCCAAACAACAACGCTCGCGTTTCCCGCCAACCTCCCACTCATTTACGAGGGTCTGGCGTCACAGTTTAAGCTGACCCTTACTAGTCCTCGCGGAACAACGAACATGGGCGCGGAAGCTCCCTGGGCGGACAGTGAAGGGATTCGGAAATATTTACCGGTCTCTTATCGCAGCGCCTTCAACTTCACTAATCCGCGAACAGAGTTTGCGAAGACTGATGATAGCTACCACTGCGCTTTCAAGAACACTAAGTTTAATCCCGCGTTCCAACAATCGGCCGATGAAATTACCTGGGGACGAGTGATTGCATTCTGCCTGCGACAACCGCTACTTGCTAAGAGCATCGGCTTGTTACACCAGTGGACACTGACTTTGCCTGACGCCGACTATTTTGCCGAGGGCGGCTGGGTCTACTTTCATCTCACTTCTCCGCTGAATCAGTTTAGCATCGTCAATCCTGCGGTTGAGCTAAGGGAGTATGCCGCGCGCATTCCCGATATTGATGGACCAAGACAATTGTTTGCGGCATTGCTGTTCCCGGTGGTTCCCGGACCGGCGACGCCAAACGGTGAATTTGATTTCCTCAAAATAGAGGCTGCCGACTACGACGACGGCTTCGCGAAAATCGTCCATGCATTTCAACCCGTCAGCGCAAATATTCTGAGCGAAGAGCCTGACGGTATCCATGTACAGAAGGACGCGGGAATCCGTTTGGGCTGGGACGATGAGCAACTACTCATCTGGCAAAACCGCCAGGTGTTGGCCGACCCGACCACGCCGGGAGCGCGTATCGACGCTCCGCTGGGAGTTTTCAGTTATCGCGTGGACGTTAGGGAGAAGGCGGAACCGCAGAACGCCTGGGCCTCGCTGGTGCGAATCCAAAACAAGGATGAGCTCCTGCTCGCGGGAGAGTCAATCGCCCCGGCGCTTACTCCGATGGAGTCAGGCGTGCAGGTCTATCCCTCCAGAATAAACGCCGACCCCTCCGGTCTTTTCTGGTTACCCAGTTACTTCACCCAGTGGTATGGCCCATCGCTGGTCTTGCCGGACGAACGAGCAGCCGCGTTGGACCACTCCGGCGCACTAGCTAACCCCGGCAGTTACAGTGATTCAAAGATCGATGCCAAGCCGGACCAAAAAGGCGGGCTGTATGAGCCTTTGCTTCCGGAGAACCCTGAACTGAAGTATGGAAAGCAGTATGAGTTCCGAGTTCGACTTGCGGATATGACCGGCGGTGGCCCACTCGAAGATGACCGGGAGCTGAATGATGCGCCGGCAAAGAGCGCATCGGTGATCTTCAAGAGATTCGTGGCGCCAAAACAACTGAAGGTTGTGCCCGGAATAGACCAGCCCAACCCCGCTTCATCCACCAATGTGTTTTACGAGGGAGACGAATTCGAGGTCGCCCGCCCTCGACTCGGGTATCCGGCTTTGCTCTTTACTGAAATGGACACGGCCGATGCGTTTCAGAAACTCCTGGACGACAAACTGTTTCTCCATACCGGAAAGGTGGGCCTTGAGAGAATCAAGGACCAACGTGAGGTCAGCTACTTTGACCCTGACGTGGATCGTTTCATGGTGATCGTGGAAGTTAAGTCGTTATTACTTGATAACCTGGCCTCGCTTAATCAGCGTGAGGCTTTCATCCCGCTCTATACCACCTTCCGAACGTTTTCCGTTGATCCCGAGGAGCCATTTACGCTCGCCCTGGAATACCGCGACGCTAACGTGCTCGATTTTGAAAACAAGATCACCCATGGTGATCTCAACATTTCTCAAACGGACATCGATGATTCAGACGAAATAGTTTTGCCGAGATCACGAGACATAAGAATCACTCTGCTGCCGGTTTGCTCAGAGAAGGAAGATAAGCCTGAATATTTTGGTTTTGCCGAAACGATCATCGCTGGAGAATTCGTGCGCGCCGGAGAGCCAACCCAGTTTTTTGTGAGAGAAGACGCAACCGAGGAGACAGAGTTTTTCAGCACGGATGTGGAATCCCGGCAGTTACAAGGAATCTACCTGCAGCCCGATCCGCCCAAAGTCAACAACCCCCAAACGTTTACGTGGGAGCTTGTAGCTGGCAAGGAACTGGAGCAAAGCACGCTGATGCAGCGTTTGGCTTCGCAACTGAAAGTGGATTGCACGGGGTTGACCTTAATAGGCAAACCTGGCGAACGAATTCAGTTTGGTTGTAGCAACCGTATCAGGCATACCCTGGCGCCGGATAATTCTTCGCTGACCTTCTCGACCAAGGCAGATCTTTTCAATCACTGGTTATGTGTTCTGTCGTTTGAGATCAATCGGGATTGGACCTGGAGGGGACTGAGCGATACGGGGATCGAGATTAGTCGCGAGAAACAATTCACCGGTGAGGCTGCCACGCGCGAGACTGACGTCGTAGGGTATTTGCAACTGAAGGATACTGCGAGCCGGGTGGCCACCACCGATCCTGACAGAACCTATACCCGCGTCTTGTTTATCGATGCGGTCGAGCCAAAGAAAGACCTGGGAAAACCCGCTACGCTGGCGAACCCTTTCCCAAACACTCTGCACCTTGAATATATGTTGACGCCAAAGTTTATTCCCAGCGTCACGGCGGACTCAGCCGATCAGCAAATCATCACTCGAGATGTGGATTTGCCCGTCACTACAATACCCAGCCAGGTACCGAAAGTTGTGGCTGCGGGCTACGCGCTTTCGCCTTATCAACGCGACGAAGAATATTCTGAAACAACTGTGCGCCAGCGTTACCTGTGGCTGGAATTTGAACATCCAATCAAAGATCCTAACGACACCTACTTTGCCAGGATACTCAGCTACGCGCCCGATCCATTGTTGAGTTTCCCGAATATGGACCAGGTGATGGTGAAGCAGGAAGATCCCAAGCTGGGCATCAGTGATGAATTAATTCGCGTCATTACTAACGATCAGACCAACGACAATGCCGGCATCGACGCCATGCAAATGATGATGGCGGAGACCAGCGAGCCGGACGCATTAATCAAGATTTCCCCGGTACATTATTTATTGCCACTGCCTCCAGGATTGCATAACGAATCTAATGAGCTCTTCGGGTTCTTCACCTATGAGATCAGGGTGGGCCACTCGAATCAAATCTGGTGCACAGCTAAGGGCCGCTTCGGTCATCCAATAAGAGTTAACGGTGTGCAACATCCCGCGCCGCCACTCAAACTTCTCGTCGATCGCACTCCGAAAGAGTTAGTCGCTACGGCCCATTATGCGACGGCTGTCTTCAGCGGTAGGAACGTGACCAGCAAGCCCCCCATGTCGGAAATCTGGTGCATGCTTTATGCGCAGACGAGGCAGGCGGATGGCAAAGAGAATCGGAATATCCTGTTAACCGAGTTGAAGCTGGAAGTTGTTCAGCCTAAGTCAGTGCCGAACAAGTTTAAGATTGTTTCGGTAAACCTGGACGCTCCAGCGACTGGAGCCGGCCGGTGGACGGAGTTAGAGATACGAGCGTTGCTGGAAAGGTTTAACCTGCACAAGAACACTCGCCTAAGTGTGCTGGCCGTGGAAATGATGCCCCGGTATGACCAGTACTTTATTCATGGACCTACCCCTGACACATCCGTTCGCCCGCTCTCACGCGAATTAGGCCAATACCGCATCCTTCGCACGTCGCGGTTGGTGGCTGCGCCGGAGATTTGCTAAGGCGTCGAGTCGCGCAATACGACATTAATCAAACCCTCTGCATGGAGAGCGAAAAAAAGGGGCGGGCCTCGATAGAGACCCGCCCCGGTTGACGTCTGGCTCGTTTAGTTCGTCAGCTATTCGTTAACATTAACGAAATTATCAGCGGACGTTAGCGATGTTGCCCGCGTTCCAAGTTAAGCGTAATGGTGCTAAAACCTCGGCCATGACTAAGAATGGTTCACAGCGGCTTTGCACAAAAAGTCGGCGAAGCCGAATAAATCAGAACCGGACGCGAACCGGGGTCCCCAAGCGGGCAGCCCGCTTGGGGTGGTGGTAGCGACCGGGTCGCCTCTATCTACGAAGGCGATGGTTGACAGCGAAATGCTTGGCTGTTCTTACCAACCGTGACCCGGTCGCTACCGCTTCCGGTTCTGATACCGCTTCGCGAACCCCTTCATTCGACTTTTTGT
>JBGTCM010000471.1:0-8124 GCA_041748795.1 Pyrinomonadaceae bacterium | reverse complement strand
GAAGTTTAGAGTTCAAGCGGCTTTGCCCGAAAAGTAGCGGCGTAAACTGATCTCTCTGTGCGGCCTCAGTGTCCTCTGTGGCTCTGTGGTGAATTTTGCTCGAAACTAACCACCACAAAGACACAGAGAACACAGAGGGTGCACAGAGAAGAGGGACCTTAAATACTTTTCGGGCAAAGCTAGTTCAAGCTTTAGAGCCTCTTGCAAAACTCCGGGTCAAAGCGCGAGCGCTAAAGCTGATTGACGGCCGCGAGCTGGTAAAGGGCCAAAAGCTTACTGGTTATGTGGCTCAGGCCAGATACGGATTAACGGGAGCCCATTTCGAGACACAACCAATAACCCGGCGTAAAGCTGGGACATCTAAAGCCGTCAATGAGTGCGCTGTTAGCTAACCAATCGTAATAACTGGTCGGCAGTCAGGGCAATAATCCCAAATAGCAGACTGGTCATTACTTTCGCCGGACCGCGCACCCGCACCACGCGTCCTCCGAACTCTTCTTTAAGCCGCGCAAAAACTCTTTCGCTCGTAGTGCGCTCCTTATAACGTTGCGCTTCATGAGGAGCAAATAATTGTTTCTCGGCGCCTCGTCTGGTGTGACTATCGATGAGCGGAACATGACCCAGGGCGATACTTTTCTCCCTGATCAAGTGCGCATCGTAGGCCGAGTCCATCAAGTCATACAGATTGTCGACTCGTTGCGCCGTGAGCGTCGCCAGCGGTATTGCCACCTGACTATCGTTGACTGAGGCGGAAGTCAAAATACAGCTAATGGGAATGCCGCCATCGGCCACATCCAAATGCAGTTTGTACCCGATCCAGTAGCTGGGATGGCCTTTGCTGTTGCGCTTGGTGCCACAATCACAAACGCTAGGCAGATCCGCGAGCATCTCCGCCAGCGTCATACTTTGTTGTCGCTCCAGCCGGGTCAGGGGTTTGGCTACCGCAGCGCCTTTTTTCCGCCTGGCTTTTGGCTGGGCTGCTTTCACCACTACTGGTTTTACCTTTTTGGTGGCTTTTTCGCGCGCCACAATCGCCGTGGCATCGCGCGAGATATGGCCCACCAGGCGCGGCTTTTCATACTTTTCGATCAACGCCGCATGCACCCGCTCCGGCAAGTGGCTGGCACTAAACTCTGCAAACGCGCGCGAGAAGGTAGCCTCGCTCGGCAATTCACGCGGCCGCTCCCAGCCGCACAAACGTCTCAACGTCACATCACTCGCTAACCGATCCAGCAATTGCCGCGTCGTCTCCAGGTTGTAGATTGCTTTCGCGATAAACGCCCGCGCAATCGCCTGCCGATCTTCAACCGGCCGCCCCAACCCTCTCGCTGCTCCCTTAAGAAAGCCCTCGATCTGCACCAACTCCAGGACCTGCACCAATTGTTTCTGCTTAGCACTCAGCTCCCCCAGTTCCGCCGCCAACCAGGGAAACAAGGTTCCTTGAACCGTCAACCAAAACTGTGATAGCGTCCCGGCTAAGAAAGACATAGTGATGTTTCTCCGTCTGCGTGATCGTCTAGACAACGTCATTCTACAGACCAGATCCCTCGCTGTGTCTTTTCTTATTTCTCAAACAGCTGATTCCCTTGGTGACTTTTGCAAGAGGCTCTTTAGCTTGTCTTCGCGATCCCTACCAGCAAGCTAAAGCTTGAACTCTGAACTGCATTCAATAGCGCAGTTTAGGGCATCAATTCTCGAATGGCTTCCTCGTCTATTTCCGTGAGAAGAGAAAACACCACTCCAAAACCAATTCCATGTTGGTAAGAAACGACCTTGCCGGGAAGTTGCAGCCAATCCCCTGCCGGTAACTTGATTTCGATAACTACGTCTTCGCCAATATCAACGCGGCCCGTGGTGTTTACAAAACAACCGCCGAGGCCCAGGTCTTCAATGCGAGCTTCGTGACCCCCGGACAGGCCGTCCCACCTGGCATCCAGATTCAAAGCTATTCGTTGGTCGTTGCGTCGCTCAGGCATTTAGGTTCGGGTCATCTCGAAGAACTGAGGTGCAAAGCACGCTAAAGATACAGTTTGGGGAAATTAGGCGCAACAAGGTTTCGCCTGGTTAGTTCAGAACTGGCTGGGCATTAACGACGCCTGCCGAGGCTCTTGTTTTCTACGGTCCGTTTAGAGTACGGACTTGTCCGCCCCGGCGGGCACAAGTGCCCTATCTAAACGGAGGCAGCAGGCTTGAAACTACTCGTCCGGATCCTGACTCAGGTCATCCGCCCATAAAATATCTTAGTCTCATATTCGAACTCGACTATCCCGTCATGGTTGTGGGCGTTGAATGATTCTTCAAGTCCGGTCATTAGTGGTTCGAAGTTAGGATGTCCCGGCTCAGGGGCATACGACGAGGAATAGACCCGACCCTTGAGAGCTTCGAAGTCGAAATGTTGAGAATTAGGCAAGGTCGTCAATTGGAAACCAGCCGGTGCGAAGAACTCGGCAATTTCCGGTTCAACGTTCTCGTGCCGAATCTCCTGATAATCCGTCCCGTGGCGAAGTAAAAGAGTTTCGTAACTACGGAGAAATGCTGTGGAGTCGACAAGCCGTTCATTCCAAATCAGCACGATCCATCCATTCGGTTTCAGAATCCGTGTGAACTCGCTCTTAGCTTCGCTGCGTTTAAACCAGTGGAATGCTTGCGCGGCCGTAATAAAATCCACGCTTTGTGGTTCCAGCGTGGTGGCTTCGGCAGCTCCGTCGATGCTTACGAAATTCTCGAATGACTTCAGGAGTTCCTCGCCCGCAAGCCGCATAGGCCCGTTGGGTTCAATGCCGAATACCTTATTACCGTGTCGCAGGAATATTTCAGACAGTATGCCAGTCCCCGAGCCCACATCTGCGATCACAGAATCCTTCGTAAGTCCGCAGTCGCGCTTGAGAATCTCCAGAGTCTCGGATGGGTATCCCGGGCGATACTTGATGTAGTTTTCAACTCGCGAGGAGAAGCGGTTTAGATGGGAGCTCATACAAAGAAGAATTCTAGCTGAAGGCTGTTACAGAACCGAGCGCGGTAGCGCCGGACGCTAGAAGCCCCTCGGTGATATGAAATCCCCGGGACCCACCCGCTACCCGCGAGGTGGCCTCTCGTATCCGGCGCTATCGCGCTCAGGTTCTGTAATTACTTCCTGGACGATGCGTCGTGCGGAAACAGACCCGCACGCGCGGGAACATCGGGGTAAAACTTCACGAGTAACCGGTGAGCCAGCAATAACAACAAAACAAACCCGAAAGTCAGCGGCCAACGGATGTCCGACTTCACTAACAGCCAGAAGTGAAGCACGCCCGCGATGGCAGCGACGTAGACAAGCTTGTGCAGCATCTTCCAGCGCGCTCCGCCCAAACGGTTTACCATCTTGTCGGTCGAAGTGATGGCGAGCGGCACCATCAGGAAGAAGCCCAGCATGCCCAACGCTATGAACGGACGCTGCGCCACATCGGCAGGGACGCTCTTGAAATCAAAGTAGCGATCAAACGCCAGATACGTTCCAAGATGAAGAAACCCGTAGAAGAAGGCGAAGAGTCCGAGCATCCGGCGAAATTTGACCAGCCAGTTTAGGCGAGTCATGTGGCGGACAGGCGTGACGGCCAGCGTGAGGATCAGAAACACCAGCGTTAACATTCCGGTCGTACGCGTCACAAACTCCAGCGGATTGGCCCCCACACGTTTGTGGTCAACATCCCACAACATCAAGCCTAACGGCGCCAAGCCATTCACCAGGAGCAGAAACTTCGAAAACCGCACGTCCGTGATCATTATCGACTTCTACTCCGGGTAACTTCGGCGGGGGCGCCTCGCCAATTCCTAAGTAATTAGAAATTGCTTCGTAAATCCATTCCTGTATACAAATGCCCCACTTGATCCGCGTAACCGTTGAACATCAACGTCCGGCGCGGCTTAAACTCACCGATGCGATCTTCCCACGCCTGGCTCCAACGCGGATGCGGCACGGTCGGATTAACGTTTGAATAAAACCCATACTCTCGCGGAGCCTGAACGTTCCAGGTGCTTGGTGGTTCGTAGTCAACCAAACTAATCCGTACGATCGACTTGATACTCTTGAATCCATACTTCCATGGCACCACCAATCGGACCGGAGCACCGTCCTGCGGCGGCAGAGTCTCCCCGTATAGGCCCGTGGCCAGGATGGTGAGGTCATGCATCGCCTCATCAAGACGGAGGCCCTCCACGTAAGGCCAGCGGAGAACACCCGTCATCTGGTTCGGCATACGTTTGGGATCATGTAGGGTTTGGAACGCAACGTATTTTGCCTGAGAGGTCGGCTCAACCTTGTTGAGCAAAGCCGACAAGGGAAAACCAAGCCACGGAATCACCATTGACCAGCCTTCGACGCAGCGTAAACGGTAGATGCGCTCCTCGAGCGGAAACCGCAGCAGTTCTTCCAGATCAAAGGTCTTTGGTTTATTCACATAACCATCCACTACGACACTCCACGGCCGGGTCACAAACCGCTTTGCCTCACGCGCAACCCCTCGCTTGTCAGTGGAAAATTCGTAGAAATTGTTGTAGTTAGTGATGTCCTCGAGCGGAGTGAGATTATCGGTAACCTTAAATCCCTGCCGAAGGGCTTCGTCGGCGGGGGTTTGCTGAACGTTGATGAGTTTATCGCCGGCAGGCTTTTCCTCCGCCGCGGGATTGAGCTTTCGATAAAGAAGACCAGTCGCGGCAGTGGTAGCCACGAGCGCAGCGCCGCGCATGAATAAGCGACGGTTCAGATAAACCTTTTGATCCGTTATTTCGCTGGACTTAATGTCTTCAGGCTTCTTGATTAACATTGCTGCTCAAGAGTTAAACTCTAATTGTATTTACGAAACCGAAGCGCGCATGGTTCTAGGACAACGGGGGCGCTCACGGTCTGCAGTCACCAAACAGAGCGTTAACTCCGTAGGCTGTTCATAGAATGGTTAAATCTTACGACTGAAGCTGGTGAGAACGAAATGTTCAGCAACGAGTAATTCAAGTTGCAACATTTGGGAATTTCACTACAGAACCCAGCGCGGTAGCGCGGGATCCTGGGGCGGAAAGCATTACAAAGGCTAGTTGCTTAGCGTGTTAAGTAGTCGCGCAGATCGTAAAGCAAACTGTTAGTTTGCGATGGTTGGTTAGAAGCCAGGCACGCCTCTGATGCAGGGCCCGCAAACTAACAGTTTGCGTTACGTTTAAACAACATGGCAGGCTACTCAGGAACACCACTGGCGAAGAAACTGGGAATTAAGGAAGGCTTTCGCGTCGGCCTGGCTAACTCACCGCAGGGCTTTCAAAAGGAACTCGGTCGTCTCCCTGAAAACGTCAGCGTCGCAGGGGAAAAATTCCCTAAACAGCTTGATCTAATCCTCTTATTTGTTGATTCAGAACTAAAGCTGATGAAGGAGTTTCCCAGGATGATGCGCAAATTGCCCCCGAACGGGATGCTCTGGGTAGCATGGCCGAAGAAGAGCTCTGGGATAGTGACTGATCTGTCTTTCAATAACGTGCAAAAGTTTGGACTCGCTGAAGGACTCGTCGATGTAAAGATTTGCGCCGTGAATGATGTTTGGTCAGGACTCAAGTTTGTCTATCGTTTGAAAGATCGCTAACCGCGTTTGCAAGTCTCACACTAACCACATCGCATTTGCTTAAAATTTAGAATCAGTCAACAACAATTTTCTCGTGGAGTTCAACGCGGTATCGTTTTGCAAATGGAAATGAATCTGCTTGTGAGGTGCTCTCGCTCCCGAAGACTACTGATTGTAGGACCATGCTGTAAGCAGTGGAAAGTATGGGGCGAAACAACGGGCGAACGCTTTGTCCGAATTCTAAAGATCATTATTTTCGCGGCAATTCTATTTGCAAAAACTGAAATTTTGTTTGCCTTACACGCTGTTTGATCAATTGAGATTCTTCTTCAACCGATCATCTATCTTCACGCAACAGAGTTGTTTGCGATACAAAAATTGGCAATTCATCGCTGCTGTTAATAACAAGTTTTCGTGGACGAATTTATGGACCACCAACGATCGAAAAAGGGGTTGCAAAAAAGTTTTCGATCACTATAATGCCTTCCCCTCGCTAGAAGCGATGCCCGAGTGAAGCGTTGAAAAGTTGGACCTGATTTTGTTTTGTATTGTTTGCAGGTTAATTGCTCTTATAAATTTTGACTGCCCCGCTGACCTGCTACGCAACTCCAAATCAGGTATTGTTGAGCCCCCTTCAGCAAATGAAGAAGCTCAGGCAACCCCAGGTGAACACCCAGTTACTCTGACGGTGTAATCACCCCTAATCAATCAACGCCAATCTGCGGTCGTGAGACAGACTAAGCCCTATATGGCCGAAGTGTCTCCTCTATCGGGTAATACTGCGAACTCATAACTTGGATTGGAGCGTTGAAATGACGGAAGCCCCTGATATTGCCACAAAGAATTGCCCTATTTGTTCCCTGCAGCTCCCCTTATCTGAATTTGGTGTTTGTCGAGCGCGGAAAGACGGACGAAACCTGTATTGCAAGGGTTGCATTCGAAAGAAAGTAACCGACAGCCGTCGAGCGCTGAAAGAATACCGGTCGGCCCGAAAGCGTTATGTCGGGCAGCCCCTTGCGGAAGGTGGTTCGTTCCTGGATGGTGAAGGTTCGGGAAATCATCCACGAATGCTGAGTAAGTTATCCCCTGTTGAACGCGTCAGAGAGGCCATTAAGAAAGGCGCGCGCACTCAGAAGGAAATTTTTCAGGAAACCAGACTCGGGAAAGATGAGATTGGTGACGCCCTGGCGAACCTGCTCTTATGGACACGGGAAATCAAGACCGAAATGGTTGATAATGTCCGGGTCTATTCCTTTAATGAATCGGCGCCCGCTCCACTGCGCGAAGATGTCTTCGACGTACCCCAGCGGAAACGCGACGTGCCGAGTTCTTTTAGCGCTATTCAGGGCTTAATGCCCGGGAGAAATCCCGAAGGTGAACCGGAGAAAATTGGCGGCTGGGTGGCAGCCTAGCCGCGCCGGGCACGTGGAGTCGTTCTAGAAGGATTCCAGGACTTCTTGCGCGTGCTCGTCGGGTTTGACCCTTTCGAATATCTTCTTGATCTTGCCCTTTTCGTCGATCAGGAAGGTCATCCGCTTAACGCCCAGATACGTGCGACCCATAAATTTCTTCTCACCATACACCCCGTATGCGTCCGCGATGGCATGATCGGTGTCAGCCAGCAGTGTGAAAGGAAGTTTGTATTTGGTCGTAAACTTCTGATGAGAAGCCGCGCTATCGGTTGATACCCCAATAACTTCAATACCTCGCTTCTTGAAATCGGAAAAGGCATCTCGAAACGCACAAGCCTCTTTAGTACAGCCAGGTGTATCGTCTTTGGGATAAAAATAGAGAACGACCTTTTGCCCGCGCAGGTCTTTGAGGCGTATTGTTTCACCTTTCGTATTCGTGGCCTTGAAGTCGGGCGCAACATTTCCTTCTTTAAGCATAATTCCCTGCTCCTATTGTTCGGCTAATTAGGGCCGGACATTCTAGTTTGTCACCATCCAGCGGGCAAGAATTAACAACTGGGCAGTAGCCGACCCGTTCGGGAGGGCGATGTCTCACGAGGAGAGTGAAATGAAGACTAAGAAGAAGAGCGGTTATTGGATGGTCAAGCAGGAACCTGAAACTTACTCGTGGGATGACTTCGTAAAGGATGGAAAAACTGATTGGAGCGGCGTGAGGAATTACCAGGCGCGCAACAATCTTCGTGAAATGAAAACCGGCGAACGAGTGCTCTTTTATCACTCTGGAAAAGACAAAGCCGTAGTAGGTGTGGCGGAAGTTGTGAAAAGTGCGTATCCGGATCCGACCGCTGATGATGAGCAATGGGTTGCGGTAGACCTGAAACCAATGAGACCGTTGAAGAACCCGGTCCCCCTGGCTGCAATACGTTATGACAAGCGGTTGGCTGAGCTGCCGCTGATTCGGCAGTCGCAGCTTTCTGTAATGCCGCTTACCAAAGACGAGTTTGACATCATCGTAGCTACCGGTGACGGCAAGACGCGCCGGAAGTAATTTGGAGTGCGGCGGCTCGACGCCGCTTTCCCTTCGCTAGTGCATGGTGAAGGCCCACTTCGTTGCGCGGGTATCTCAAATG